>JAZGFO010000215.1:0-16088 GCA_036479655.1 Saprospiraceae bacterium | reverse complement strand
TACCAATAATAACAATGGTAGTAGGAGGGATTTTAAATGTTTAAAGAAATGTTTCATATACCTGTTCCAGATGTTTTGTTAACGCAACGATGTCAATTTAAATGCGATTATTGTTTTGAAAAGAAATCAAATAGAGATATTGATCCAGAAAAGTTTGAAGAGTTTATGAAAGAAGCGTGTTTCACTGGTTTCTTTCCTTTTGGAGGAGAGCCACTTTTAAGAATTGATTTATTAACAAAAATATTAGATATGTCTGACGAATACCAAAAGAAACTCTTAACTAAGAACTTAATTACTAATGGAGTTTTAATTCCTAAGTATGTAGATATTCTTAAGAAATATAATATACATGTTCAAATTAGTATAGATGGACCGAGACATGTGCATAATATGAATAGGAAATATCCAGACGGAAGAGGAACATTTGACGATGTTTTAAAAGGAATATCTGCTTGTATTAAACATAAAATACCGTGGTCTATTCATTCAGTTTGTAATAAAGAAACATTACCTTATTTTTCTGAATCTATGAAGTTCTATGTTAGAGTTACTAAATTACAAGGAAAACAAACAGCAATAAATAGTATGGATAAAAATACTATACAGATTATATTCGAAGAGGATTACACAGATAAAGATGTGGATATTCTTATTGAGGAGTTTTATAAGATTGCTGATTGGATGATGAACGATAAAAGTTTTACACAACAAGAACGATATATGTTATTAAATAATTTCACACTAAGGAAAGGTGCAGTGTGTGGTGCTGGTACTGGATTAAAAGTAGTTGATAGCGATTTTAATGTTTATCCTTGCCATCGTATTGCTACTCTTGAAGGAAGGGACGAACAACTTTTAGGGAATATATATAAACCAAAAGAATTTAAAAATTATAAAGTCTACAATTCTTATAACAACTTAAAAAGAGTACAGTTTTTATATTCTGCTGTGACAAATCTTGCTGGTGGATTTAATAATTCGTGGTTTATGTGGTGTCCAGCAACTAATCAAGAAACTAGTGATAGTATCTATTATCAAAACGCTAAGTATAATGTAATGTTTACAGAAATAGGAAGAGCAGTAAAAGACATAAAAAGAATATATAAAATAAAAGATGGTAATCCAGAACAACGAAATAACTGCGGTAGACATTAATGCTATTATAGCATTAATCAACGGAGAGGAAGATCATAGAGTCATGGGACTCTCCAATTTAGCTAATGTCAATGTTGGTGATTTTGTAGATGATCAGAAATTTAAAGATATGATTAATCGAAATATTGCTATTAATGCTCATCATTGTTATTGTGAAGCAGATATTAATCGTGATCCTGGTGATACAACCAAGACTGGAACTATATTAAGTCTTACAGCTAGTTTAGGAGATCACGATCAAGGTGACGAATGGACAGCCACAAACATAAATGAAATTGATGCTGACATAGATGCTCTAATAGCCCAATGTGATTGTGAAGGTTATGATACATGTAATTGTATTGCACATTGTTCTCCTGTATGTGATTGTAACGAACTTTGTACTTGTGTTGCTGATTGTAGTCCTGAATGCGGATGTGATATTGACTGTACTTGCGTAGCACAAGGATGTAGTTGTAATTCAGATGTATGTACTTGCGTAGCTCAGGGTTGTGGCACAAACGTATGTAGTTGCGTATCACAGGGTTGTGGTACAAATGTTTGTACTTGCGTTAATCAAGGATGTGGATGTAATACAAACATTTGTTCGTGTGTGGTTTTCTGCGGTGAGTGTAGTTGCAATACCTATGCTTGTACTTGCCAAAATGATTGCTGGTGTGACCAACACTGGATTGATGTGTGTAGTTACGATATTTGGAAGTGTATATGTGACGGAGCAAATTGTCCTTGTAATACATTTAGTTGTGGATGCCAAGGTCATTGCGTTCAATGTGGTTGTAATAGAGTATGTACATGCGTATCGCAAGGATGTAGTTGTAATATTAACTGCTCTTGTGTATCTCAAGGATGTAGTTGTAACATTGACTGTTCTTGTGTAAATCAAGGATGTAGTTGTAACGCTGATGTTTGCACATGCGTATCGCAAGGATGTAGTGGAAACACATGTACTTGCGTAGACGACTGTACCGTATGTAGTTGTAATACATTTGAATGCACATGTGTTGGAAATTGTAACGAATGTACTTGTAATCTATTTTGTTCTTGTGAATACTTTAGTGGTCCTTAGGTGATAAAATGAGAATATATATAACTACTCAACCGAGAAGCGGAACTCATTGGTTACATACCTTAGTAAGAGATATACTTGGGTATTATAATGAAAAATATTTTTCTGCTAAGATTAGTTGGACAGAACAAAATATACAAGATACAGTAGAAAACTTACCAGATGAAAAAGTTTATATTTTTCATTTGGTTGATCCAGCTAAGATTATTAAATACATTACACCAGCTACAGATTATGTTTTCTCTATAACGAGAGATTTAAAAGATATATTAACTTCTTGGTATCTTTTATTAAAACAATCACCAGGAGTTAAACCTAGAGTCGAAGCATGGGATATATCTAAAGGTGGTTTAACAGATAGAGAATTTGTAAATGAATGGGTAAGAGACCCACCAGTCGCAGGACTATGGTATCAATCTTCTAAATGGAAAATGTATAATAATGGTTATACACATCCTAATTATATGCTTTTAAGGTACGAAGAATTACATACTGATACTCTTAATCAGTTAAAAAATATATGTAGTTTTCTTAAGATTAGTAAAACAGACACAGAATTAAATAAGATAATAACAGATAATAGTTTTGATACTATTAGTGGAACGCTTGAGGATGAAGGTAAAAGACCTTTCTTTACAAGAAAAGGAATTGTTGGAGATTACCTAAATTTTATGGATCAAGATGTTATTGATCTAATTAATGAGAGTATATTATAGGTGTAATTAATATGGCTAGACATAAAGGTATAAAGCACGAAAATGAAAAGAAGGAACAGGAGAGTTTAATTGAAGCCATTGTTAGATTAACAGACGATGTATTAGAAGAGTTTGATATGATGGAATTAATAGAAGACGAAATAAAAACTATATTCCAATGCGATTTAGAATGTAAAACCTGTAGTAAAGAGGAGCAGGGTATTTGTTTGCAGAATTTTAAGAAGGGCAACCTATACTGGTTAAGAAAGATAGCCCAAGACGAGAAGATGTTAAAGGAAGTGGTTGAGGATATGTTAACCGTAAAAGAAAATTTAGTAGAGTTAGCCGAAGCGTTATCACTTAATATCAAATCTATTAAATCAAAAACGGACTGGAACGCAAAGGTAGAGGCGGAAAAAGAAAAACGACAAAATCCAATGTATTACAGTTAAGTATATATAAGAAATGTTTAAATAATTAATTAACTAAAAAAGATATAGTGATAAAATATGGGAGCAGTTTTAATGGATATGGATACCGGCGACGTGTACCTTGACGAAAAGAACAATACCGTGCAGGTGGATAATGTAAGAGCATTCCGGCAGATTTTAGATGGAGTTTTTCATTGCGATATCGGTTCAGAACCAATGAATGCAGAATACGGATTTGATTTAGCCTCGGCTATTAGAGAGAGTGGTGTAGAAGATACAGAAATGTTTATTGAATCTTTAGTCGCTTCAGCCCTAAATTCTAATAACGAGAAGTTAATATCTAAGGTTGATTATATCCAAGCTACAAAAGAGGGCGGTAATATGAATGTAACCGTTGAAGTAACTAGTGTTCTAGATGATAATATTAGTTTTAGTAATATTTTAGGGTGATAATATGAGTTATACAGACGAAGGTTATGTTAAAAAAACAGAAGCCGAAATTATAAGAGAAAAAGAAGAACAATTTAAAAATTTATTTAGTATAATTAACTACTCCATTTCAGATGTAATGTGGCAGTGGTTAAAATTAAGTGTTTACGAAAGAGTTGAGGTTGAAAGCCTAAACGAAATTGCAACAGAGCAGATGTCAATAACCACAGCACAAGGTGTTTTCTTAGATAAATTTGGTATAGAGTGTGGAATAGAAAGAAAGGATGCAACTAAATCTGAAGGATATGTTGATGTAACAGCTGACATACAGAGCTCTTCTATTACGATTATTGCTAATTCTAGATTTTCATCTCCTACAAATGTATATAAGGTAGACGAGAATACTACTATTCCTTACCAAGTAGAAATGACTAAAACTAAAACAGGAGAGTCTGACGATTTCTTTCCAAGTCAAATAAGTTCAGTTGAAACTATTGTTAAGATAGTTGACTCAAACAACAATCCGATTGATCCTGCTTATTGGGATCTCGATCCAATTTATAAGAATAATGTACAGTGGACAGAAGGTTCTAGTGCTGTTATAATTAAAAATGAAACTTATATCGCAACAATAAAAAATGATGTTGTTTATAGAATTGAAGTTGCATCAGAATCAGAAGGAGAGAGTTCATATGCTCCAATTGATACTGTTGTAGTATCCTTAGATTATCCAAGTTTAGCTTGTACAAACTCAGAAGAAATAGAAGGAGGAAAGGCTCAAGAAGATGACGAAGATTATAGAGCTCGTTTGTTAGCGGCTCGTAGAAGAACATTTACATTAGTTAATGTAAAGTCTATTGTAGATGAGATTCAAGGTGTAAGAGCATCAAAAGTTTTTAACTGTGTTGGAACTGATCAAAGTTCTATAGCTGATTGGGACAATCCTTCAAGAGGAGCTGACTTAGCTCTTTCTGGTACAGTAGCTATGTATTCTCAGTCTTTTGTTCCTGGTGATCAAATAGCTACATTAGGTAAGATAGTTCTATATGGTAGACCAGTAAACGATCCTCCAGCAATTTATTGTGGTATAAAACCAGATATAGATTCGATAGCTTCTGGTATATACTACGACTATATAAGTGTTCAAAAATACGAGTTAGATCAGTCAGTAACTGGTTTTAAGGATATAGAATTTAATGTTAAATGGAACGGAATGGACAAGACTAAAACCTATAGGTTTGATGTCTGGTGTGAAGATCCAGAGAATCCGTCATATGATTGGAGTACTAATCATTGGTTATTAGCAACATCTACAGAAGATTACAGAGGAGATGAACGAGGTATGCTATACAACAGAGTAGGTAATGGTTGGGAAGCTACTGGTGATTCTTTAGATATGTTCTTTAAATCTAGATTCAATGGTGCAGGATTTAATGTAATTGTTGCAACAGAGGATGGATACGGTTTTGAAAATATAGAACCTCAAATAGAAAATTATCTTGATTTTGTTGAGAACGGAGGTTATTCTCCTGTATGTATTCAATCAGTAATTACTGAAGCAGAAGAAATTCTAATAGATATTACTGCTGTTTTATATATATCAGAATTAGCTGATTTCCAAAATGTAAGAAGAGAAGTAGCTCAAAATATTGAAACTTATTTAGAAAATCTACAAGTTGGAGCTAATGTTGTTTATTCTAGAGTTTACCAAACAATTATGAATCACGAGCAAGTTGATAAGATAGAAGATCTCTATATGAAGAGAGCAGATTTAGAAGAATGGGTTCAAATAGATATTGGAATATTAGAAGAAGAGATACCTGACTTAGGTTCAAGAACTTTCCAGAGTGGATAAAATGAGAACAAGCGAACTTATAAGTTTAATGCCTACACAGTATAGAAGGGTAAGCGAGGACAATCCTTTAAGGGTTGGACATCATATGCCTGTTCTAGGTTACTGGACAGTAGACGAAGGATATGTTAAGAAACAATCGCTTAACTACCAAGGAGAGGTTTTAGCCTGTCCTATCATAGCTGTAGTTGATACTAAAATTGGTAATAAAGATTTAGAAATGACTATAACTGGTAAGGTAGCTCAATACGATCATACTGTTGATATTACTCAAGGAGATCACACTTTAGAAAGAAAAATATATGTTGATTCAGAATCAACAATCGAAACTACTCTAATAGTTCCAAGATTCACAAGACCACGTGCTACATTCTTAATAACTGGATTAGGAAATAAAGTATTTGAAATAGAAGACATTGTTGTTCCTCAAACTCTTGTGGTTGGTAAAGTTACCTTTTATGCTTTAGCTTCTAATGGTTCTAAAATTATTTACTGGTTTGGAATGTTTCAATTAGCAAACCAATTAAGAGAAATTCTTAGACCGTGGATAGCTCCAACTAAATGTAATCGTTGTAACGGAACAGGAATAGAGCCTGGCACAGAAAGTGGTTTTTGTGCACAGTGTGAAGGATACAGATTCTCTGGTTACTCGTCAACAAAACAAGTTCAAAGGAATTTAGGTTTTGATGTTGGTCTCGCAAGAGAAATACTAGACTGGGATAACCTTACAGATGAAGATCACGATTTAATATTTAAGTTTATAAATAAAGCTTGGACTCAAAAGTGGTGGGTTACACCTACTAAGAAAGAAATAATTAGATTGTTTGCTCATTTTTATAATTTACCAGAAGCTAACATAGTAATTACGGAAAGGTTTAATTTACAAGAACCTATTTGGACAATACTATTACCTACTAAAGGTTCATCTGCTTCTATATTTGGTACACTGTCAGAATCTGATAATGATCTAATGAGGTTTATAGCTAAAAGTGTTACACCAGCAGGTGTGTCAGTATTCGTTGGATTCTACGAAGAATATTTCTTAGGAGACTTAACTGGTATTTCAGACGATTTATTTTTTAGCGAATTGTTTCCATCTCCTCAAACATCAATGGAACATAACTATGCTTTAATAGGATGTCCTCGATGGGACTTTTGGAATGGTTGGACAGAAGCTACTGATGATTTCGAAAGAGAGACTGGAGTTAATTGGGCTTTAAATGGAACAGTTGACATCGTTAATGTAAACGATATGAATCGTAGGATGGTTGAACTAACTGATAATTCTTATATGGAAACAGGAGTTGTTGCGACATCTGGTAGTTATGAGTTATGGTTTCATAAACAAGCTACAGATATTAGAGTAGGACAACGAGACACCGATCCGGCTTGGATGTTTTATGTCGAAGCTCAAGGTAGTGGTATTTACGATAACGATAGTAATTTATTAAGTTTAATAAAAGAAGATTGCGATCATCATTTAAGATTAGATTTTGATGATTCACAATTACAATATGATGTATATCTAGACGAAGAGTTAATAGGTTCTGGAATTAATTATATAGGTTCTGGAACGATTGGTAACTTTAGAATAGAAAGCATAGGAACAGGAAAAGGTTATATTGATAATGTAATATTACCAGATGACACTGGTCATCAAGTAGGTGATAACTTACAGAGATTATATCCTCATGGTTGGGGAATAAGAAATCAAGATTTCGCAACTGGAGTAACAGGTACAGTATATGATTTGTTTAACACCTATTTTTTAAACGATAGGTTTTTTGATTTAAATATATGAGATGAATAAAAATGGAAGGAATGGTAAGAGCTTTTGGAAAAGATGAAAAAGGTGAATACACAAAACTTTTAGTAGAGACTAAAAATCTATGGGTAGATGACGGAAAAGAACTAACGCTAGACTTTTTGTTTGGAACAAAGAGTTGGTGGAATCCATTAGATCAAGGAGATTATGGTTCTGGTAATGTTGGTTGGGATATTCATAGATGGATAGGTTTTGGTGAATGTATGTTCAACAACTCAAGTTTTGAACGTGCTTCTGGTGTCTATGGAATACCGTCTGGTGAAGAATTAAACTATCCAGTAGCAACAACTTTCTTGGTTAGCCCAGAAGATAGTTTTCTATCTACTGAAGTAGGAAATAGAGTTGAGGTTGAGTGTACTCGTAGAGATCAGATTGTAGAAATATCTGCTCTTATACAAATTCCATCAGACATACCAGCCGCCCAGACTTTAAGAGAGTTTTCTATTTTTCTACAGAACAATGGTCCTACACACGATCCTAGTTTATTAGATTCAGATAAGCCAAAGTCTATGCTTTGTCGTGCGGCTCTGTTTGGAACTGGTTGGTATAATGAAGGTGGACCGTGCAGTCAATATGATATTGGTGCTATTTTATGTTATTATGATTCTCCTTTTCTAACTGATAGTGATATTAGATTTCAATGGATTTTTGGTGAGTTATAAAATGCCCGTACATAAATGTCCTAACGGAAAATATAGGATTGGAAGCGGAGGCTGTAACTTTGATTCAAAGGAAAAAGCTGAAGCGGCATACAAGGCTTACTTAGCTAAGAAAGATAGTAAGAACGAAAAGAAGAACGCTAATATAGATAGTATGATAGATGCTATTGATAAGGAAATAACTGAGTTGTACGAAATGTCTAGTGTATTGTATTCAATAAAGAATGTTGTAGAATTTTTTAGAAAGAAGGGATCGAGATGACTGGAAGAAAGATAAAATATAAAAGAACAAGTGATTTGGAAGTATTGGATATGAGCACAATTGTGCTTAATGATAAAAAATATATTATTGACGAGAGGGATGTTAATGAAAAGTTTAAGAACAGACACTCTAGGTAGGACATTTATGTTAATTCCTAAAGAAGATACTTCCGTAGTAGACGAAGTTCTTATTTACGATCCTACCAAAGACGAAGGGAAAATAATAACGGTGTGTAAAAATGACGGGAACGAATAAATACAATAGAAACTTTCTCCAGGCAACTGGATTAAAGAGAGCTGGTAGAATTGATTTAAGATTATTTCAATACGCTAGTAATGTAGGAGACGGATACGGAGGTCTCTTATATATGATTTATAAATTAATAGGCGGATTGTTTCATGGTTTTGTTATAGAAGGTTGTGAATACAATGGTTCTGATACAATATCTGCCGGATATGTTCTACATAATGGTGCTGTTGTACAGGTAGCTAGTCAAAATAAAACTCTTAATAACGACGAATGGTTATATGTTGGTTCTGATGGTATAGCTGTTGTAACAGGAACAGAAGCAACTGCTTTAGAAAATGTAGCTATTTATATGAAAGATACTGGAGGAACTGGATTTGATATTAGATTTAAGATGACTGATAATATGTTTCAAATGTACGAACTTATACTTAGAGATAATTTAACAGTAAACGGAATAGTTGATTTTGATAAAACTCTTAATGTTGATGGTAATGCCACATTTCAAAGTGAAGTTGATATTAATGGACAAACAAATCTTGACGAAGTTGATATTGATAACACTAATCCAGTTGATATATCAGGAGGTTTGACGGTTCATGGTACTATTATTGTTGATACAAATTTAAATGTTGATGGAATAGCTAATTTAGACAATACTGATATTGATGGAACTTTAGATGTTTCTGGAACAGTTGATTTCCATTCAGATTTAGATATGAACAACACAGACTTAAAGAATATAAAGGCTATTGATGGTAACGGAGATGCTATAATATTTAACGACGATATAGATTTGAATCAAAACGATATGACAAATATAGTTAATCTCTATGGTTATTCAACAAATTCAATTGTTCTACAAAGCAATTTAAATGTTAACGCTAAGAATTTAGAAAATATAAACGACTTAGATGTTAATGGAAATGCAGACATTGAAGGAACAGTTGATATAAACGATGTCTTAACTGTGCATTCTGGTATAGTGATGAGTACTTCAAACATAAGCGGTGTAAAGGAAATTATATTTACAGAAGATCCATCTGTTGATCATACTGTTTCAGCTATAACTTCTTTGGTTCAAATTGATTTTGCTACTGTTGCTTTTGGAGATGTACTAATTATGAGTTCTGATGGTCATTATGACGGAGCAAAGGCTGATGCAGAAGGAACATTACCAGCGTTAGTTATGTCTCTTGAGACATCAAGTGGTTCTAATAAAAAAGTGTTACACTCTGGATATGTTAGAGATAATACTTGGGCTTGGACACCAGGAGATTTAATCTATGTTGATCCAAATACTGTAGGTAAGATTACATCAACCAAACCAACAACTGCCGGAGACTTTATACAAGTATTAGGCTATGCTGTTACAGCTGATATAATGCACTTTAATCCAGAAAAATTATATGCGGAATTGTTATAAATATGTCAAAATATCTTAGCTCACTATTAGGTTCACAGAACATAAAGAGTATATTAGGAACTAGTGTTAGTGGTATTAAGAAAATTTCAGGAATAGATTTAGTAAATCTACCTTTAGGTACTATTGTAATGTACCACGGTTCTGGAATAAATGCTCCTACAACTAAAAGCACTGAGATTTCTGAAGCTAACGGTGACGATTTTGATATGAAAGGATGGTATGTTTGTAACGATAAAGATACAACAGACTACGCTTTAGGATACACAACTGATTTAGTAGAAAAATTTATTAGAATGGAAATGGAAGCTGGTAATATAGGAGGAAATAACGATGCTCCTTATATAGCTCACACTCATTCTTTACCTACTGGTGGTTCACATACACATTCAACTGGTAATCAATCCGCTAACCACGATCATTCATACTGTAAATATTGGTCTTCAGGAGGAATTGGAGGAATGCCAGCTGGTAGTCTATTCAGTTATTATTATAATGTTGCCATAAAATATTCTTCTCATAGTCACACAAATTCTGGTGATGGCGGAGCTCATAGCGATCATAGTATATCTAATAGTGGTAGTTCTGCTTACACAGATAAGAACACACCAGACTGTGTAACCTTAATATTCTTAGAGAGATTAAGAATAGACGATTATAAATTTCCTTTAGGAACTGTTTTTATGTATCACGGAACAGCAATTTCTAATATAGAAAGTAAAGGTAGTGACTTATCATCTGAGTTAGGAATGCCTGGTTGGTATGTGGCTAACGGTGTAAAAGCTGGAACTGTTAATATGATAAATAGGTTTGCTAGAAGTAAAATGTCTGTATCTACAGGATCTCGAGAAGGTTCTAACAATGTAACTCTTAGACAACACAGTCACACAACAATTGCTAGTTCAACCCATTGGCATGCTAGTGATGGTAAAAGTCACGGACATTATATGGGATATTGGCTTGGATACCCTGTGGCTTTGGATATAGGTTCTGGTGGTTCTTATACTTATAATATTGTTGGTGGAGGTTTATATGGTTACAGTGGAATTTGTGCAATTAGAACTGATTATCAAGGAAGTCATAATCACACTTCAAACAATTCTTCTTCGCATTATCATACAATAACCGAAGTAGGAGATAACAACGGAGTAGGTTATAATGTACCAGCTTATAAAACATTAATATTTATACAGAAGGTGGAAGCATAATGATAAGTAAAGATTTTGGTTTAGGAATAGTTTTAATGTATAACGGAACTGGAATAGGGGTAGGTAATGGTTCTGGTTCTACAGATCCAGAAAAAAGATACAATAGAACAAACGAGATCTCTGAGTCTAATGGAGATTCGTTTGATATGAAAGGTTTTTATGTTTGTAACGGTAAAGTTAGTGGAGTTCCAGATTTAGCTGGAGCCTACGATAGCGGTAACTTTCCAAGAGGTGCTAACAATTCTGGTTCAAACCAATCTGGTGGCAATGACGATGCTGTTTTGATTCAACACGATCACAGTGCAAGCTCTGGTTATGGTGGTGTTCACAACCACAGTACTATATCTGCTAGTGGAACTCATTTTCATTGCGTAGAATCTGAATCAGGAAATCCTATAGTTATTAACGAGTATATAACAGGTAAAGGAATTTGGATTTTTGGTGGAGCTAACCAGAATAGTAAAACTGGAGGTTATTGTAAAACTTCAACAGATGTAGAGTGTACTGGTAATCATACTCATACATTAAGAGATACAGATCCAGGAAACTCGCATTCACATAGTACTACATCTACTGGTGGCGATTCAAAACCTAATAGAAATATGTCGTTGTATCATTCAGTAATACCAATAATAAGAAAAGATTAGGTGATAAATAAATGGGAGCTTTAGGAGATTTATGGAAGTTGTTTAGGAAATTGTGGGCTGACAACATAAAGAAAAACTATAAGAGAATTTCTGTGTTGTTTGGTGGGTTTGCCAGTGCTGTCATATCTGCAGGTGTGAGAATATTATGTTCTGTTATTGAGAGTGGACAAATTCCAATAGCTATAGGTAGTGGTTTAGTAGCAATGCTTGTTGCTCTCGAAATATTTACTGTCGGTGTAGCTATAATAATGTTTGGTAGAGCTAAGAACGGTAATGGTTATAAAGTACCTGCTAATAAAGATTTTCAAGTTTTATACAAAACTGACGACGAGTATAAAGCGTTTACAAATAAAAAGTTAAAAGAATTAATAGAAAAGAACGGTGGTTAAAAATGAGTGAAAAAATAAAATGGAAAAGGTTAAAAGGAATAGTTAATTGGTTTAAGACGAACAAGACTCTTAAGATTATTGCTACATATCTTAAATTAAGAGCTAAAAGCAAACAGGAAATTCTTCTTAGAGGATTAGGAGGAGTTCTTACTGTGTGGACAGTAGCAATATTTGCTGGACTTGTTGCTTTGGCTACTGGTCTAAATCCTCAATGGGGACTTGTATTAGCGGCTGGTTTAGGAGCTACTGGTCAATACTTAACACAAGTGTATAGAGTATTGTTAGGAAAACCAAAGGTAACTGACGAAGAAATAGATTCTACATAAAGGTATAGAATATGAGAGTATTCGTTACAACTCAGATGAGAACTGGGAGTACGTGGCTATGTGATATACTCTCAACAATGTTAGGACGTAAGTGGGAGTTTTGGAGTAAAGGTCACAATATACCTCCAAAACGATTTAAAAAGAAAATCAATGCTCCGTCTAATAAAAACGAGATTATTAAACTTCATTGGTGTCATCCTAAAAGGATATGCGAACAAATACCTAATGGTAACAAAGATAATTATGTAATCTCGGTTACTAGAGATGTGCGTGACCTAGCTATTTCTATGATTATGTATATCAGATATGATAGCATAGTAAAGAATTTACCTCGCTTAAAAAAGTTTATGAATGCGAGAACTGAATTTGGTAATAGAAAATTACCAGATAAAGATTATATAAACGGATTTATAAAGATTCCTCCTTTTAAAACTCATGTAATTGACCACTGGAAAAGATACAACGACGGATACGAGCATCCAAACTATCTACTTATTTCTTATGAAGAGTTAAATAGAAATCCTCTTAAAGTAGTAAAAAGAATATCAGAACTCTTAGGATATAACTTTAGGGATAATAGATTAAATCATATTGTAGCTGAGAATACTTTTAAAAAGAAAACTAAAAGAAATCCAGGCACTGGTGATAACAGAGGATTTAGACGCAAAGGAGTTGTAGGTGATTGGAAAAATTACCTTACTCCAGAATCAATTAAAAATATAAATCTAATAATGGGTGGCGAGTCTATTCCTAAAGGACCAGACAAAATATTTATATTAGGTGGTCGTAGTGGAACTACTTTACTTACTAAGTGTATTGAACAAACAGGGAAATTTAGATTATGGAAAAATCCAAAACACCTTAAACAACCAGAACCAAAACAAATTTTACCACAATTATATTCTAAGTATCCTAGTGTGCCAGATAATCTCTTCCCTTTACCTTCTACATTTGATGTTTCTAAACTCCCAGAATTTGATTTAGTTATACCACAACTAATAAGATTATACGATAATCCTAAGTTTATAGTATGTGAAAGACCTATAGAAGAAATTATAGCTTCTCATTTAAGAACTGGGTGGCATAAGATTAGTTTTAAAAAGCTTCAGAGACATAGAGGTTTATGGAGTGCTTTAGGTAATCCTAGAAATGCGAGACAACTATCAGTAAGATGGTTTAATTTAAAAGTAAAATTAAGAAGAATAGCATTAAAGAACTACGACCAATCTAAAATACTACGAGTTCAATTCGATGATTTGATGTACGATTTTGATAACACTATGACTAAGGTAGCTAAGTTTATTGATACAGAACCTACATTAGAACAATGGAATAAACTTAAAAAACCTAGAACAAAAGAAGTTAAAGAACCAGAAACTAATGAAGGAGTAACTTATGTTTACCCTACAATTAATATGATTAAACAAAGAGGAGAGCAATGGGTAAGAGATTCATTTGAATCTTTGAAAGGTCAATCAGATGATATTATAGTAGTTGATTATAGTAGCTCTGACAACATAGAGGAGATAGCAAAGGAATATGGTTTTAGATTCTTTAACATTGAGAAGACTCCAGGATTTTATTTCCATATGTCTAAAATGTTCAATAAGGCTGTAATTGAATCTAAATACGATTATTTTGTTAGGGTAACACCAGATTGTGTTTACCCAAAAGGATTAACAAAAAGAATTTTAAAATTTTACAAAGGAAGAGATCCAAACAAATTTATATTATGCTTTGAATATACTAATACAGTTCCAATAACAAGAAAAAGGAGAGGTAGATCTTTAGCCTATTATAAACCTCTTTTAATAAAAGCTAGAGGTTGGGACGAGAGAACTTCTTATTTTATGAAAGAGCATGTATACGGACAGCAGTTAATGTATAAAGTATTCAAACTTAAACTACAAAATAGTTCAATAAAATTACTTCATAGAGAACATCCTAAGAAAACAACAGATGTTAAAGTACAGAACGAGATATTTCCACCAGACTTAGTAAAACAAGCTAACAGAGTATTTAAGAACTTCTTGCCTAAATTAGCTACCAACATTGATAGATATGTAGTTAATGTTCAAAATTCTTATTGGTGATATAATGAGACCACATAGATTTAACTTTAACAAATATAGGAAGGAATACGATTCCTATTCATTTAAACAACTACAAGAAATATATAATGAATTAGAATTATTATATCCTAAACAAGAACATTTTACAACAGAATATATTGAGAGATTTCTTACAAATATACCTAGTCCAAAAATAATGGAACTAGGAGGATTTAAAGGTGAACTAGCTTCGCAAATTTTAGCTAAAAACAAAAGAATTCTTTTATGGCACAATTACGATATATGTCCTAATTCTATAGAAAAAACTATGTGTAAAGATAAAAGATATAAAGCTATTCTCTTAGAAGATTTTGCTTGGAACTTAGATATATTTGATTCTTATAATGTGTGTATTCTCTCTCATACAATTGAACACATAAAGCAAAAACAATTAAAGAGATTTTTCGATAAAATAAAAAATGTAAAATATATATATATTGAAGCTCCTATGAGATTGAGTTGGAATAATACTCCTACCACACATATCTTAGAATGTGGTTGGAAAGCAATAACAAATATGTTAAGAGATTATAAAGAAATTATTAAACGTAAGCATCTTAGAAAAGTAGCTGGTATTAGGGTGTATGTGAAATGATCTCTTGTGTGATGGCTGTTAGTAATATAAGAACTGGATTTAGAAAAGCTATAACCGATGTTACTTTTCCTATTATAGCTCAATTAACTAACTGCGAAGTAATTGTTTCTGATTATAATTCTACTGACAGAACTAAAGAATTTATTAAATCCTTTGGGTTTAAATATGTATTTACTAAACCTAACAAAGGAGAGAAATTGAATGTTGCTAAAGCTCTCAACAATGGTATAACATATGCATCTACTGATTACATTCATATAGTATCACCAGATGTTATATACTCTGTTAATATTTGTAAGGTGATAGAGGAGAGTTTTCCAAAACAATTTGAGAACAGTGTTATTAGATATTGCTTACATCATATTGATAAGAATTACAGAATAAATCCTAGAGGAGGAAAACAATATGGAATTCATGGGTATATGTATTGCTGGAAAAAGAAAATGGTTTATGATCTTAGAGGATTTGATGAGAGGTTAACTTGTCATAGAGAGGATAGAGATTTTATCTATAGATATTTTCAAAGGCATAAACCAAAAGTAATACACCCAGAAAATATTGTAGCTCTACATATGGATCATCCCAGACATATAGGTTTAATGGCTGGTATGAATGTAGGATATGCTGTTAGTCTTTGTAAAGCTAACCTTAGAAACAAGGGTGCTAAAACAGTTAACTCTTTCTGGTGATATTAAAAAAAGAAAAAAATTTTACAAATTTGATACCATTGTACAACCACAGTCGATGTGTCTAATCCAATATAGGTTTT
>JAZGFO010000214.1:0-20221 GCA_036479655.1 Saprospiraceae bacterium | reverse complement strand
GATTTTTAGTTGAATAAATTGTCGATTTGATTTCTTGCCATTATTTTTTTCCTGCCGATTTGCTTAACGGTTAATTGCCCCCTTTTAACCATTCTCTGAATTGTCCATCTACTAACACCCAAAAGTTGTGATACTTCAGATATACTCAAAAACTCTTTATGAGAAATGTTTTGAGGTGTGATGATATTGATAGTTTGCAAAGTTTGCAGGCTTTCTTTTGTATCATCAATTGCATTTTGTATTTTTTCATCACGCTTACGTTTCTTGTATGCTTTTTTAGCACAAGAATTTCCACAGTATTTAGTTACTGTAGTTTTTGCAATAAATGTCTTTCCACAAAATTGACAAGTTTTCGGTATTTGTATATTACTACTCATAGGTTGCATTATGTAGCCTTATGGGTCAAAGTGTAGCGTAATGGTGCATCATTTCGCTATGTTTTGTTGCCATTGAAAGTGGGCAACAAAACAACAGTTAAGGCAACAACTGAACAACAAATATACGAAATAAAGAGATAATGGGCAACAAACAAGAGCAAGTATTTGTTAACAAAGTCAATAAGAATAGGGTGTTAGTAAACAAAAGAAAGATAATTACTTTCCAATACAAAAATCTCTAAATATAGAATCCAATAAATCGTCCGTATATATCTCACCTGATATAACACCCAAAGATGCCATAGCATGCCTAATGTCTATTGCGATCAGGTCTGTCGGTATTTGTCCATCGATTCCATTGATTACTGTGTCCAATGATTGTTGTGTAGCTTGTAGTGCTTCGTAGTGTCGAAGGCTGGAGATGACTGCATCTTCCTGATTAGAAGCTTGTTTGAATGTATGTATCAATGCAGATTTTAATTGATCAATACCAGTATTGTTTTTTGCCGAAATAAGTAATGTTTTGGTTCTTCCTGCGGCTGTACTTATAGCTTCCTCTATATCATAAGCGTGGCACTTATGATCATAGGTGTCTGCTTTATTAATAAGGATTAATACCTCTTGGTCACTTGTAATTTCAATTTCATTGAATTTTTCAACAATTGATTTATAGTCTTCATTAATTTCAGCTACAAAAAGTATAATTTTAGCTTTTGATATCTGATCTAAAGTACGTTCAATACCAAGGGACTCTATTTTATCTTCCGTATTTCTAATCCCCGCAGTATCAATAAATCTAAATAGAATGCCGTCCAATTGTAATACGTCTTCGATTACATCTCTTGTTGTCCCAGGAATGTCACTTACAATTGCTTTTTCTTCCTGTAGAATGGCATTTAGGAGGGTAGACTTTCCGACATTAGTCTCGCCAATAATAGCAACCGGAATACCTTTTTTTATAGCATTACCATAAGAAAATGAGCTGATTAATGGAGCGATTTTATTCTGTATCTCCTTTACTATTTTTTTTAATTCTGATGGGTCTGCAAATGATACATCTTCTTCTCCAAAGTCATTCTCTAATTCTATAAGACTTGCAAATTTGATCAATCTTTTTCTTAGTGTTTTTATTTCATCAGAGATACCTCCTCTTAGTTGTTTCATTGCCAGTTCGTGGCTCGTTGCAGACTCCGAAGCGATCAGGTCGGCGACTGCTTCAGCTTGACTTAAATCCAATTGACCGTTTAGGAATGCACGTAATGTAAACTCTCCTCTCAGTGCCAATCGTGCCCCTTGCCTAACTAATAATTGAATTACCTGATCAAGAATATAACTACTACCATGACAACTGATCTCTATAATGTCTTCTTTGGTATATGATCTTGGAGACTTAAATACAGTAGCAAGACATTCGTCAATGACAATATCTTCTTCGTTTTTTATCTTTCCATAATGAACAGTATTGCCTTCTACTTTATTAAGGTTTTTTCCATAGAATACTTTATCAACAATAGGTATGCTATTAACTCCAGAAAGTCTAATTACCCCAATAGCCCCTTCACCTTGGGGAGTTGATAATGCAACAATTGTATCTTTCATATTGTAATTCATAGGACAAAGATGCTAAATATTAATTCGATTAACTATTCAATAATCATAATTAATTATCTATCATTGATAATATTGATTAAATTGCATTTAATATCAATCCTATTTTAATTCAATAATTTGACGTTTTGTCAAATACAATCAAAATCATTTTTATGAAAAAATATTTATTGTTTTCATTATTATTAGTTATAGGATTGAGTGATATATTCGCTCAAGAAGTCATTTCTTCTACTTTCTTAACTACAAGAGATAAAGATTATTTTACCAATCAGTTTGGTATTACCCCTTTTACAGGTACTGACTTATATCGTATTCAATATACAACTCATAATGTAGAGGGTGTATTAGATACAGCGAGTGGTTTAGTCTGTATTCCTCAAGTAGAAGGGTTGCGCGTTCCGATTGTTAGTTATTCTCATGGTACGGTTGGAAGTCGATTCTTGGTCCCAAGTTATTTAAGTGGAGAATCGATAGTGGCTTCAATATATAGCGCTGTAGGTACTGTGTGCTTAGCAGCAGATTATTTGGGATTGGGTGACAATAAAGGTATTCACCCTTATATGCACGCGGCTTCTACAGCTTCTGTTAGTTTGGATATGATTAAAGCAGTAAAAACTTGGTTGCCGTCACAGATGGGATTAGAAACTAATGACCAATTATTTATTACTGGATATTCTCAAGGTGGTCATGCTGCAATGGCATTGCACAGACTAATAGAGACAGAGACAGATATAGAGGTAACAGGATCTATACCTATGTCAGGCCCTTATAGTATATCTACAGGTATGAGGGATTTACTATTGAGTGAAGATGATTATGTAGTCGTTGCATATTTGGCTCAAGTTGCTATTAGCTACCAAAAAGTATATGGTGACATTTATCCGAATGGTGAAATAACGCAGTTTTTTAAACCAGAATATATAGAAGACATACAAAAATTTATTAACGAAGAAATAGATTTATGGGAGCTTAATGATATTTTGATCACAAAATTAACACTAAATGAAGGTGGAGCTATTTCTAAAAAGATGATTTTTGACAGTATTGTTGAAGATATTATTTCTCAGGACAACCATCCTGTAAATGTTGCACTTCGTGACAATGATGTGTATGATTGGGCTCCTGTAGGTGATATGAGGCTGTTGTATTGTGAAGGTGATGATCAAATTGGATTTAATAATAGCCTGATTGCCAAACAAACAATGAATGCAAATGGTGCTGAACATGTAGTTGCTATCAATCTTAATTCTGCATTTAATCATTCTGAATGTGTGCAACCAGCAATTACCGTGATGTATTTTTATCTTAATCAATTGACGATGCATACGAGCGCTGAGGATCTTGAGAAGACAGAAGTAATGATGTATCCCAATCCATCAAATGGTGATTTTATAATTTCATTTGATAATGATATTTCTAATGTTTTGATAGATGTTTATGCTATGACGGGTACTAAAGTTCAAAGCGTAAATAATGTCGAGAATAGACAAGCAATAGCATTAAATGTTGCACCAGGTTTGTATATTATTAACATTAAAAATAAGAATGGACAATTGATTGCAGTAGAAAAACTGGTAGTTCAATAATCGTAACGCTAAATTAATAGGATTTTATTTAAATAAAAACGACCATTAATCTATCAATGTGCTTGTAATCGAATTCAGTTCATTTACGGTGATGTGATAGTAGTCGCTATTGCTATTTTGAAGTATAAGTCCTCCTTTATATTGACTAAAATATAAATCTCCAGATGTGATAGATAAGTTACTTGATGGCAAGGTGACAGGTATTGTATAGGGTATTCCAAAATTATCAACTTTGAGCCTAAAGTACTTTCCCACTGT
This sequence comes from Saprospiraceae bacterium, assembly GCA_036479655.1. Classification (GTDB taxonomy): domain Bacteria; phylum Bacteroidota; class Bacteroidia; order Chitinophagales; family Saprospiraceae; genus CAJXUU01. Next base: position 16,389 of record JAZGFO010000214.1, on the reverse strand, counting down.
AGATTTAAATATTATACCATAACCACTGCTATCAAATTGCAGATTAGAATTAACAAATTCAATTTTATCTGTTGGAGGAGCTATGAGGTTTTCTACCTCAAGGTTTCCAGAGATATCAATTTTATAACGGTGATACACATCATCAAAACTTACAAATACAACCCCTTTGGCAGCATTGTCAATCACAAAATCATAATTTGGAATAGAACTTTTTGATTCAGGAATCAGATTCAATTTTAAAGTATGTAATCCATATTCAATATCTGATGCCAATATACATCCTGAAGGTAGGAATGGGTAACAACCCCAGGCTCCATGATAAGAACTATAACCATTGCCATTATTATCCGGATATGTGTCATAATAGGCTACTCTATTCGGTAATTCAGGATCTTCTAAATCATAGACTTGTATGCCATCATGGTAATATGATATATACAATCGCTCTTTATTCACAAATGGATTATGCGGTCGATTATTAGTATAAGTTGGAGCTTCTAAAGGATCTTTAAAATTGTAGGTTTCAAATGGCTCAGTAATATCTGATATGTCATACACATACATTGGCTTACCAATCGGCACTTCTTCTGCTACATACATATATGGAGCATTGGGGTGTTTCCAACTACTGTGATTATAACCACCAGTTCCATTTTCTAATTCAGCAATCAGACTTACATTGTTTGGGTTAGTAATATCCCAAATTCTAAATCCTGGATAACCATGAGAACAATATGCGGTATCATTTTCTACATAGACATCATGTACATAGTAATTTTCTGATTGATTACCAGTTACATCACGAAAATTTAATACTTTAAGTATAATTGGATTTGCAGGATCCGTAGCAATGTCATATATAATTAATCCTTGATAATTTGTATTTGCACCAGCTACATATAATCTTCCTGCCGGTTTGTCAATATATATGTTGTGTGCTTTTCTGAAAAATGCTAAGCTCTGTGAATGAGTAAAATCATTTTTATTGATAACTTGTAGTCCTTCTTGACAAGCATTGCCATCACATATTGCATAGATGTAATCATCATATTCTTTAAAATCTCTCCATATAACTGTGCTCCCATCCACCCATTGGTGTACAAGTGTAGGATTGGCACAATCAGAAACATCAATAATATTGATAGCAGAATCACTACCTATTACAGCAAATTCTTTACTCCCATGTCGATATCCCCACACATCGTTATAGTCATATCCTAAACCATCCACTAATCCCATCTTCTTCATATTTAATGAATCTTGACCAAATAGAGATAAGCTGATTATTGTAATTAAAGCAGTATATATATAGTTTTTCATAATTTTCTGTTTTAATCTATTTCTAATATTGTAGTAACTTTATGATTTAATGTAACCTTGTCATTGACTTTACAGCCAAATAACAATCTACCTAAAGGTGCATCTAAAGATAATGCAAAATACGGTTTTTTATCAAAATACACTTTTCCCAATGCCGCAGATATAAAAAAAACGCCAGTATCACAATATACAAGACTGCCTAATCTTACAGACTCGCTATTGTGATTGATGTCTAATTGTTTCAAAAAACTAAAAGTATTGATAGCTTTACTTAGCTGTATTTCTTTGTTTTCTTGTTCTATTTGCATCATAGCTCTACCTGTTTCAAATTTGTCGCCAGCTGAGCTTTTCGTTTCATTGTTTTTAGAATCGATTATTGATTTTATATTGGTTTGGAATACTTGTATTTTAAGCTCTAAATCGGCTATCAATATATCAAGTAAACTTTTCTTTATCATCTAAATTAGGTTAACGGAACTATTCAAATTAAATAACAATACTTAACTAGTGCATCCTATCTCCTCTTACCTCAATGTTTTTTAATATCTCTGCCTCATATGTTCTAAACTCTTCCCATCGTTGCATGGTTTCTTCTTCACCACAATAATGCTTGGCAAGATCTATAAATAGCTTGTAATGTCCTGCTTCCGACACCATAAACATATGATAAAAATCTCTTAGTTTTTCTTCTTCAAGGTGAAGAGACAATAGCCTAAATCTTTCACAACTTCTTGCTTCTATCAAGGCACTAAACAATAACTTGTCAAGTAATCGATCCATTTTAGACCCTCCTTTTTTACAAAATTTCATTAGTTCTCCTACATATTCATCTTTACGCTGTCTGCCAAGAGTAAGTCCTCTTTTTTCCAATTCTTGAGCTACTAATCTAAAATGTGCCCACTCTTCAGTGACGATGGGAGATACTTCTTCTACTAACCTTGTTAGCTCAGAATATATAGATATCAATGAAATACAGGTGTTTGTAGCTTTCATCTCACAAAAAGCATGATCTGTTAAAATGTCTTCTAGGCTATATTCCGTCAAATTTACCCATCTTGGATCTGTAGGTAATTCGAGACCTAATACTCTTTTTTCATCTACTACTTCTTTAGACATCTGATTTGATTTTTTAGGAGATCTACATTGTATATATCATATTGTTCGAATCCACTAGTCCATAAGATTCCTATATGATCTAAATAATTGTTTTTAAGGTCATTAATATCACCTCTTGAAAAATTGTATATTCCTTTATATATTGTATGTCCACTATAAGCTTCTATAGTTCCACTATCTGTATTTATAGATTTACCATAAAATTTTTCTCCTTTAACAGTTTCCAATACGATAGTTTCATTTTGTAACAAGCTACCATAAGTACGCAGTGCTGTTTTAGATTTTATTCTGATTTCTAATGTTAAAAAATACTTTCTGCCTACTTTAGATACAGATGCCATGCATGTTAGATAGTCGTCATTTTTAAATGAAGATTTAAGTCTAGGTCTTGTATATCCAAAAAGAAACTCCGGTTTTACCACTTTTTTATTAGCATCTATTATTTTATCGTATCCGTCAAATATAATTTCACAATCAAATGAAGCTCTTGGATGTCTTGGTTCTTCTATTTTAAATGTTGTTGGGTATACACCAGGTACTTGAGGCTGTACTTTTTGTTTTGCAGGTTCAGGATTAAATTTTGTAGTGATGTCTATAGGTGCACTAATCGGAGCTAACTCAGAAAGCATTTCCGAAGGCAGTATTTTATTTAGAGCTTTTTCTGTGTTTTTAGTTTTACCATCAAGTAATTTTTGCGCTATTTTTATATTTTCTGCTGCCTGCTTGTAAGTTTTTTTAGACGCTTTTATTTGTATTTTCAAAAGCTTTAATTTCCCTTTTGCAATTTTGTAATTATCATCGTTTTTTTCAACTTTAGCTCTTGTTTTATCAAGTTCGACTAATTTTTTATTTCTTATTAAGAGTCTCCAATCTACACATTTTTGAGCCTCGTCTTCTTGTAGATCTACAATTACAGTAGTAACCATGTCATGTTGCTCGGGGGTTAATGGATATTTTCCAGTAGATGGAGCCTCAAAAGCACTTAGTGCTGTACCCTCAGCAGAAGGGTCTTGAGATTGATCTCCTATATCTTTATCGTTATTTATTCTTTCCCAATTACCATTTGCGGAAATTAGTAATGTTTGACCAGAGATCGTTTTAATTGTGTTTTGTGCTTCAACACTCATCCCTGTCAGAACTAAAAAACTTATAAATAGTATTACTTTAATTTTCAAGATATTATTCTTTATTGTATTTTCATCAAGGACTTTTTGCCCCTTTTAGTGCAAATATAATCATTAGAACTGTGATATTCAATAGTTAATTCATGTCTTTGATAATAGGCTAGTATATTTGTATTTGCTTTTGTATCTTCTTTTTCTCAATAAGTAGTGACAATTAAATTTATTTTAGTGAAAAAATTTTGGATAAAAATGTCCTTTATTTATTAGAAATGATAATTTTGCACTATGATAAAAACAGATATTATTATTATAGGGGCAGGTCCAGTAGGTTTGTTTACCGTTTTTGAAGCAGGATTATTAAAGTTAAAATGTCATTTAATAGATGCTTTGCCGCAGTCAGGCGGGCAATTGACTGAGATTTATCCCAAAAAACCTATCTATGATATTCCAGGTTTTCCAAGTGTTTTAGCAGGTGAATTAGTTGATAATTTGATGGAACAAATAGCACCATTTAATCCTGGTTTTACTCTTGGAGAAAGGGCTGAAAAAATTGAAAAAATTGAAGATAAACTTTACGAAATTACTACTTCTCATGGTGCCAAGATTCAAGCACCAGTTATCGCTATAGCAGGAGGACTTGGATGTTTTGAGCCAAGAAAACCGCCGATAAGTAATATAGCAGATTTTGAAGGTAAAGGTGTAGAGTACATTATCAAAGATCCTGAATTTTATAACAATAAACGTATCCTCATAGCAGGTGGTGGAGACTCTGCATTAGATTGGACAATATTATTAGCTGATATAGCTAAAGAAGTAACTTTGGTGCATAGAAGAACTTCATTTAGAGGGGCTTTAGATTCTGTCGATAAGGTAATGGAATTGGCCAAAACTGGGAAAATTAATCTTGTTACGGAAGCGCAGGCTATTGGTTTGGAAGGTGATGGAAAAATCGAAAGCGTAACGCTCAAGACCAAGGCAGATGGAGAAGTTTCTGTTTCTGTGGATCACTTTATTCCTTTGTTTGGTCTTTCTCCAAAATTAGGACCTATTGGAGATTGGAATCTTGAAATAGAAAAAAATGCCATTGTTGTTGATACATTAGATTATAGCACCAATATACCCGGTATTTATGCAATTGGAGATATAAATACCTATGCAGGAAAACTAAAATTGATTCTTTGTGGTTTCCATGAAGGAACAATTATGGTGCAATCAGCATTTAAATATATATACCCTGACCAAAAACTTAGCTTTAAGTATACAACTGTAGCAGGAGTTAATGGATTTGATGATTAATTGTGACATATATTTTTTTGTAAGTCATAAATATATATGCACCTCAAAGGTGAATTTTATTAAGAAAATAAAAATAGATTTTGGACGATATTATTACAATTATAGTCATTGATAGAGCTGACAAAGAACATTCTTTAGAAGCACCTACTGATATGGCTATGAACCTGATGGAAGTATGTAAAGCTTATGACTTGCCAGTCGAAGGGACATGTGGAGGCATGGCATTGTGTGCCTCATGTCATTGTTACGTCCTTAGTAACCATGATCTAAAAGAACCATCAGATGATGAAGAAAATATGCTGGATCAAGCATTCTTCGTAGAAGAAAACTCACGACTTGGCTGCCAAATCAGAATGACAGAAAAAATGGAAGGATTAAAAGTAAAATTAGCGCCAGTAGATTGATTTTAATTTAATATCTGTTATATGATTATATTTAATCTGACCATAAGTACGTTTAGCAATTAAATACTTATGGTTACTTTTTTCTCCAAATATACCAAAATGGAATAGAGACAAATAGTGCACCTAAAATATCAAGCAACATATCTTTTTGAGCATCCCAAATGTCACCTTGAGAACCTAAGAAAGCAGCTCCTGCTTCACCTCCTTCCATGATAGCATATGCCATTTCTATAATTTCGTACAATGCGCCCCAAAATCCAAGAGCAAATACTCCAATTAAAATTGCTGTTGCTACATTTGTCACATGTTTTTTTCTTAAGACAAATTCTGCCAATGGATAAGCAAAAACGCCTACAAAAAAGTGACCGAATCTATCAAAATTATTCCTGCCTTCTGGAAATAGAAAATCAAGGTTTAACTTGGATAAGATATTATTAAAAAAATCGAATGGCACCAATTCAAAAGTATAATGACTACCAATAGTATGGATGGAAAGAAAAAACCACATTAAAAAATATGAAATATTTGAAAATTTAAACTCTTTGTAAGTGAAAATCAAGATCAGTATTGGGAACACAACTGGTATAATCTCAGCCACCCAAACAGCTCTATTGTAAGGATTAATAGCACAGGCAATAAATAGTATTGTATATAAACCTAAAAGTAAAAAAGGTAATTTTGAGTTGTTGTTTTCCATTTTTGAATGATTTATTGGTCACAAAATAGTCTTTTTTACTAAATTGGGTGTTGGCTTTTTGCTTTTAGTTTTTTGGTGTGTGTGGCGGTTCTCCTTTAGGAAGTCAGAAGGTAGCATAGCAAATAAATCATGACAATCATATAATCTTAAAAATAAAAGTTAAGACAAAAATGGGACATAGAGATCTCTTAAGTAAACTCAGTAGTATAATAAGGTTTTGGATATTTTCGAACGACAACAATTTCTAAATTTTAATAAACCTTTTGAGGAATAGTGCTTTTTTACGTCTAGCTAAAAGTAGAAGTGTACCGTCCAGTAATTCAATATTGTTAGTTGTATTATGGTGATATTTATTTACAAAAATCAAATTGATAATTGTGGAATGATGTATTCTTATAAATAATTCTTCAGGAAGGACCTCTTCCAAATTTTTAAGATTTTTAGTAACGATTAAATTTTCTTTATCTTTAAAATATATATTTGAGTAACTCCCTTCTGATTTTATGTACATTATATCAGAAGGATAGACAAATTTAAAGTCATTACCTAGAGACAAACAAATGGCGGGATATTTTTTCATTATCGTGATTAAAAAATATAGTTAATTTTAAACTAATTTATGATTATTTAATAGCTTGGAGAGGCAGTCGTTATTAAAGACAAATTCTTCTCCAGTATCTAATATCAATTCTTGATACTCATCCTGCCTGATAGCTGATATGTATTGTTCATTTACGATTAGATTAGTATTAATCCTTTTAAAAAAACTGAAACTTGATAATTTTTTAAACAAGGAATTTATAGAAGATGACAGAAGCCATGTTGTTCTATTGGTGTAATGTATTTTGGAAAATGAACCATACTTAGAAATGTAAACAATATCATGTGCTTTTAATACCTGATACAGTTCAGTAGTTTTAAGGATTATTTTTGGTATACAGATTTCTTCTACTGTTCCATTGATTCTGGAATAGCACTTAACGCCATCAGCATACCTACTTATTGAAGTAGACATAGAATTGATTTTTTGAGGCTTTTGTTAAGTAGCACTAAATTAGATACAATTTTTGGAAAATACAAATATTTAATATAGCATTATTTATTTTCATGGATTGTTAAAAAATCTAAAATTTTGTAGTTTACAACTTTTATTAATAATTGTTCATCTATTATTATGTAATTTCATAGGAAATATCATCGTTATAATATAAATAAAAAAATATCTATGTTATCTAAAGTTATATCAGCAACAATTCATCTTACTCACCATTGTAACCTTAGATGTTCGTATTGTTATACGGGAGAAAAACTACCGATTGCTATGCACTATGATACGATAGATGCATCTATTGATTTTATATTGAATGACGCTAATGATAATAATGCAAAAACGCTAAATATCACATTTTTTGGTGGAGAACCATTAATAGAAAAAGATAAAATTTTTTATATCATAGATCAATTTGATCGTTTAAAAAACAATATTACTGTTTCATACAGAATGAGTACCAATGGAACTTTGATGACTCCAAAATTGATGAAAAAATTAATGGATAATGATGTTTTTGTATCATTGAGTATTGATGGGCATCCTGATGTACATGATATACATCGGGTAGATGCAGGTGGCAAGCCTACTTCTGCTAAAGTGGCGAATGCAGCCAAACTGATGCTTGATCTCAATAGATGTACCAATGTTACTTGTGTCATTACGCCCGAGACAGCTGGAGACTTGATGAAATCTATTGAGTATATATATGGTTTAGGTTTTAGATATATTACAACTACTTTGGATTATTCTGCAAATTGGAATGATACAAATTTTATAGAATTAGAAAAATCTTATTCTAGATTAGGAAGATGGTATGAAAAAATGATGATGAAAGAAGAGCGTTTCTATCTAAGTTTTTTTGATGAACGAATTCGTACAAGAACGTACAAACCACTAAAGGCAAGTGAAAAATGTGGAATGGGAGACAGTCAGTATTCTATAGCTCCTAATGGAGAATTGTATCCATGTATTCAATTTGTAAAAACTCAATCCTTACCTGAATTTATCATCGGGCATGTCGATAGTGGATTTGATCAAAAATGTCAAAACCATATAAAAGGAAAAACAGAAAAACCAAAACTAGAGTGTACTGGCTGTGCATTAGAATCAAGATGCAGTAAGTGGTGTTCTTGTATTAATTATATGAGTACTGGAACTGTAGAAAAAGCAAGTCATATAGTATGTCATAATGAAAAATTATTGATAAAAATAGTTGACAAAACAGCTGATAGACTCTGGAAAAAACGCAATAATATGTTTGTACACAAACACTACAACCCTGATTATGCTATTATTTCACATATAGAAATCAATCTATAGATTTTTAAAATACATCAAGATGAATAAAAACACAAAACTACAAGTAGCGCCATTAATAAAAGCTTATTCGCCTTCTTATCCAAGTTATTTTGATAAGAATCCATTGTTGTATCCAGAAGTGAGACCTTATCCGTTTTCTCAAAAATTTATAAATTTAGCTTTTACAGGTGGTGTCGCAAGTTTAATGATGTTTACTCCAAACACTGGAACTGCTCAGACGACAAATGGTGATAAGTTAGAAAATCCATTTAAACTAGAGCGTGCTAATGTCCCTTATCGACCTGTTATGTTTGGTACAGGATTACCATCGAGAATTACTCATGAAGAAGCTGTATCTGCTATCAAGCATGCGTTTGATGCTGAAAATATACTGTTACAAGAAAACAAAGTAATTGATAAACGTGGATTGACATTTACTGCTGATGGCTATAACGAAGCATTAAATATTGGTTTTGTGTGGATAGATTATAGTAATATGGGAGAAGGTTTAGCTGAAAAAGCAAATTGGATTAATTATAAACGAAGATCACCAAAAAAAGAATTGAAGGCAACTCTTAAGCGGAAGTACGAATCTTATTTAAAGGATAAACTGGATTACATTGATCAAGTAAGGTATCATGTAATTGATAAAAATATGGAAGACATAAGAGATGAATTGAGAAGTATCAATGGATTGAGTATTGAAGAAAACAAAAATCAATTTGAAGCCATATATTTAAAGTATGAGATACTTAATCGGATGAATAGTTATTATACTAGAAATGAAGTATTATTGAAGCTATATAGTACGATTAATACGAGTAATTTAGATATGCAATCGAAATATTTACTATTTAATAAATTAGGGGCATTAGATGTAAGTAGGAATAAAAGTGAGAATTTTTCTAAAGCAATCAATATTGAAATTAGATCGATAATTGAGTCAGAGCATAAAACTGAAATGATAAAACGTGCAGAGTGTCTTTCTGAATTACTAAATTATAAAGCCGAATGGTATCAGATAAGAAGAAAGGAAGCCTATCAGAATACAATAATAGATATTATTAAAAATACTCGTTGGCAAGATTGGCATTGTGAGTATGATAGAATTGATGATGTGGGAAATCAAATAATGATCAGTTATAAAGAAGCTAAGAAAATTGATAAAAATAATGCGAAAAGGAAACAGTTTATAGCTCCTATCTCTATCCGTGATGATCGGATGATTGTAAAAACAGAAAATCATTATTCTAAATTTGATAATGTAGAAAGGGAAGAACTAAGAAAACTTTATGACGAGTTTAATGGTAATACTCCAGAGCGCAAAGCAGCAAAACAAAAAGAATTGGATGCTATAAAAATTGAGTATAAAGGTGTCAAAGGGGAAAAGTTAACAGAGAAATGGGCAAAATTGGGTACTGTAAGGTTGAAATATAGGGAAATGGAAAGTATGACTGAGGAGCAGAAAGAAATCTATAATAAAGCTAAGGATAAACATTATAGGATTTTACAAGAAAAAAGTAAGTTGAATACTGAAAAAGCACATGATAAAACATTGAAAGCATTAGAAGATGAGGTGAAGTCTTATATTAGATGGGTGAAGATGCAACAGGGATATTAGCTGTTGGCTGTTGGTTTTGGAATAGTTTAATTGTTAGCAATCTCTTTTCAGAACATGATGGGTTTCCAATTGTAGTGCAATATCAGCTTTGAATTTGAGTCTTTTGTTGCTCTTTTTAGGTATGATTTCTGATTGTGCTTAATTGGTGGATATTATCTTATTACATTGTTTAACCTTAATTTCAGGATATTTTAATATTAAAATTCTATTATTACGTAATATTATATCACTTAATATCAGCTTTATGAAATTGAATAAATCTAACTCCGTTTTTTTTCTCCTTCTTTTCTTCCTATTTTCATTTGGAATATTAGATGCTCAGCAGATCACTAAAAAAAGTGACCTTAGCAAAAAAGCCTTGAAATGCTATGACAAAGCCAATAAGGCAGGTAGAAATGGGGACTTCAAAAAAAGTATAAAGATGTATGATAAACTCCTTAAAAAATATCCCAATATGATTGATGCTCGGCTCAAAAAAGCTGGGCTGCAATATGGAGCTAAATTATACGATCAGTCAATATCAGAATTTGAAAAAGCAATAGCATTAGATCCTGATTATGATCCTTTGATGTATTACTCATTAGCTATAGTGTATAGAGACAAGAAACAATACGATAAGGCTGCCCAATATTTTGGTGAATACTTGTCCCATGCTTCGAATGGTAAAAAGATTGATAGAGCAAAGTTACTCAAAAGTCAATCTGAGTATATCTATTACGCAATAAATCATCCTGTACCTTTTGATCCAATATTACTTGAAGGTGATGTCAATACTAAGTCTTCAGAGTATATGCCTTCATTGACTATTGAAGGCAATAAAATGGTCTTTACAAGAAGGGTTAATGGCCAAGAAGATTTTTATATTGCGCACTTAAAGGATAACAAGGTGATAAACGTAATTCCTATTGATGATCTCAATACACCCCAAAATGAAGGTGTTCATACTATATCAGCAGATGGTAATTTATTGATTTTTACTGCTTGTGATAGAAGGAAAACGGGGTTTGGCTCCTGTGATCTTTATTATGCTAGATTGGATAGTGAAAATTGGAATATTCCAAAGAATATGGGTAAAGTGGTCAATACCTTACATTGGGATGCTCAACCTTCGTTGTCTTCGGATGGGAAAAAATTGTTTTTTAGTAGTGGACGAAAATATGGACATGGCGGAAATGATATTTGGCTAACCACACGGACAGATACTAGTGGATGGACAGACCCAGTGAGCTTACCAGAAGAAATTAATTCTACGGGAAATGACGAATCTCCTTTTATTCACCCTGATGGTCATACTTTATATTTTAGATCTAATGGACGTGAGGGAATGGGAGGATTTGATATTTATTATAGTCGATATATTGACAGTACGAGCAGTTGGACTCAAGCCAAGAATATTGGATATCCTATCAATACCGAAGGAAGTGAAGGGGCATTGACCGTTTCTTTGGATGGTAAGACAGCATATTACTCTAGTGATATGGCATATTTGGAAGATCCTAAAAATGCAAACCTTGATATTTATACTTTTGATCTATATGAGGAGGCGAGGCCTATGCCTACAACTTTTGTCAAAGCTGAAATAGTAGATAAGGAAACAGGAAAGCCAATAGTAGCTCAATATTCTATTGAAGTTTTGAATAAAACCATTGAGAATATATCAGGAGTAAGCAATAAGTCTGGTACATTTATAACCAGTCTACCAACAGATGCTGATTATGCATTTTTTGTGGAAAAAGAAGGATATTTTTTATATTCTGAAAATTTTAAATTGACCGGAATTACCAATGCTGTCAATCCATATATATTAAAAATTGAAATGACGAAGATTCCTTCTAAAGAAAGCACAAATACGCCAATCACAAAAACTGAACCTATTGTTCTAAATAATATTTTCTTTGAGTCTGGAAGTGCACAATTATTACCGGCTTCAAATTTGGAGTTGGATAAGTTAACACAAAATCTTAAACGTAATAATCATGTAAAAATAGAAATTCATGGACATACTGATAATGTAGGTAGCAAACAGGACAATTTATTATTATCTGATCAGCGCGCTAAATCTGTTGCTGATGCGTTAATAAGTAGAGGAGTAGAAAGTAATAGGATAACACACAAAGGGTTTGGAGAGACTACACCTATTGCCAATAATAACACAAAAGAAGGACGACAGAAAAATCGTAGAACTGAGTTTGTTTTAAAGTATAATTAATCAAGTATCATAATGAAAATACATTATTTCATATTATCGTTAACAATATTGATGTTTTCTTCTTGTCAAAAAGGAGGAGAAGAAGTATTTCTCTTTAATATAGAAAGAGAGTTTAACATACCTACTAGTTTAAATACGATAGAAACTCATTTTTTTCAATTGAAAAATGTACCAACATTTTTTGAGCAGAGATTAACTCAATATGGATTGACAAGCGAGAGAGTTTCTACAATTAACCCAGGCAACGGATTCTTAACAGCAAAATTTAAAGATGTAGATTGGACATTTGTTAGAGAAGTTGAAATAGATGTTGTTTCTAGAGTTGATAATAATAACAGAGCACAAGTATTTTATATTCGAAGTCCTGATTATAACGACCGTTCTAAAGTTGGTATGTTTAATACTTTTGCAGATGTCTCAGAGATACTGTTGGAAGATACTGTGGATTTAGAAGTGCGTATAAAAATAATTAGTTTTGTGCCAGGGAATATTATCGGTGTCCTTAATTTAGAGTTCGCCGTTTTTGAGGAATAATAATAACCTCCCCACTGTTGATGATTACTAAGATTCATGGCTGCTCATAGTTATATGAAAGAAAGATATCAGTAAATCGGAAGCATTATAGATCTCGAACAAATTGAAATTGAGAATTTTTGATTTGTATTCATGTCAAAATAAAGTTGTTTTTTTGAATTAAATAATAATGCGTATCTATGCGTTATATCTTGTAATGTTATCCCAGTATGTATTTATATTCTAAATTATATGAGATGTTTCATCTTATCCATTAACTCAATATGAATAAAATACTATATAAATATCTAATTTTTGTCCTTCTATGTGGTGCCACTATTCCAATGGTTTCTCAAGAGTCAAGAGATAATACTAAAATCAATCTTAAAGATTTAGAGAATGACGTTGCAGCAGCTCAAAAATCTAATGATAGAAAAGTTTTAGCTGAAGCATATTACAATCTTGCCAATTTTCAATTATCTAATTTTGATCAATCTGGTGATGCTCAAAAACACTTTATTAGAGCGAGAGAATATTATAGCCTTCTTGATGATGTTGAGAAAAGAAGTAAAATTGATCTACTGATTGGTAAACTTTATATGAAGTCTGGTTTTTATCAAGAAGCACAAGAATCTTTTGAAAAGTCATTGGCATTTTATTCTAAGTCTGCGGATAACAAGACGACAACACACCTCTACTATGAGTTGAGTAAGTTATTTGCACTTAAAGGTGACCCTGAACTGGAGCTTTCATATCTCAATAAAGCTATTTTATTAAACAATAAAGTTAATGATTCATTATTGCTGATAGAATTTTTGCACCAAAAAATAAAAACATACGAACAACTTAGTGAAATTGATTCGGCAGTAATGTTTACAATGCAAGCAATAAAATTAAGTAATAAAATTGATGATTCAAGCAGTTTAAGTAAAAGTCTATATTTCTTGGCTCGATTAAATAAAAAAAGTAGAAATTATAAAAAAGCAATAAAATACTATCTTAGTTCAGAAGAATTTGCTTCTAAAAAACCATATAATGACCATAGAAGAATCTTGTACAAAGAACTTGGAATTTGCTTTAAAAGTGTAAATAATTATCGAGAAGCATTAAAATATACGCAGAAGTACACTAAGTTAAATGACAGTATATTAAATAATAGTAGGGTAGAGTCCATAACAAGCAATGCTATAAAATATGAGACAAAAGAAAGGAAAAGGGAAATTGCACTTCTTGAAATTGAAAAGCGTATTGCACAAGAAAAAAACAACCAAAAGACAAATGCGATGTATATTTTGTCAGGGGGAGTATTTTTGCTTTTGTCTCTGCTCTACTATATTATTAATTTTTATACTACCAGAATGAAAGCAGAACGTATAATAAATGGTCAAAAACAAGAAATAAGCCAACAGAAAATTAGAGAACTTGAAGATAATATAAAGATATCAAGTATGCAATCAATGCTTGAAGGACAGGAAATAGAGCGAGAACGAATATCCAAAGATCTACATGACAGTTTGGGAGGATTATTAAGTACAATTAAGCTGCAATTTGATACAGTCAAATCCAAAATATCTTCAGTTTCTAATCTCCAAGAATATAAATCTGCAAACAAAATGTTGGATACTGCAGTAAATGAAGTAAGGTCAATATCTCAGAATTTACAACCTGGATCATTAATGAAATTGGGTCTGATTCCAGCATTGAAAGATTTGTTTAATAGATTTGATGGAGATACTTATCCAGAAATAGATTTCCAATTCTACGACATACCAAAAAAAATACCGACTATGGTTGCATTGTCAGTCTATCGAGTGATCCAAGAATTACTCAATAATACGATAAAACACGCACATGCTAAAGAAATATTGATACAGATAAATACCGAAAATAATGAATTAGTTATACAGTTTGAAGATGATGGTATTGGGTATGATCCAGAAAATTTGAAGCGAGTAGGGATGGGACTAGAAAATATTAAATCTCGTATCAATTATCTCAAAGGACAGCTAAGTGTAGACTCAGAAAAAGGAGATGGTACTTCGATTCTAATTCATGTGAGCTACTCAGATTTGATTACAAAAGCAGAAGCTGAAGGGAATTAAAAAAAAAAGGACACAACTTATTAGCTGTATCCCTTACTTTTCAATTGGTGTTTTTTGATTTCAGTGTTTATTCTGCTATCAATTCTACAAACATATTAGCAACTACTTCTTTATGAAGATTTAATGTTACATCATACGTTCCGATTTCTTTGATGTTATTGCTTATTGAAATCTTCTTTCTTTCGATTTCAGTACTGTATTGTTCAGTAATAGCGTTGGTTATTTGAATAACAGTAACACTACCAAATATTTTTCCAGAAGTCCCAGCTTTTACACCAACTTTTACAGTTTGTCCTTCAAGCTTTTCAGCAATAGCTTTGTAATCTCCAAGATTAGCTAATTCTTTAGCTTCGATTTCTTCTACAATTGCTTCAAGCTTCTTTTTATTAGTAGCATTAGCGATTACAGCCATGCCTTGAGGGATAAGGTAATTTCTACCATATCCGTTTTTTACAGTTACAACATCATGTTTGTAACCTACTTTTTCTAAATCTTTTAATAATATGATTTCCATTTTTTATAGATTTTTAACGGTGGAGAAATTTACTTCAATAAATCAGCTACATAAGGCAGTATAGCCAAATGTCTAGCTCTTTTTACTGCTACAGCCACTTTCTTTTGGTATTTAAGTGAATTTCCAGAAATTCTTCTAGGAAGAATTTTTCCTTGTGCATTTATAAATTGTAGTAAAAAGTCAGGATCTCTGTAATCGATGTGTCTGATTCCATATTTTTTAAATCTACAGTACTTTGTTCTCCGAGAACCAATATTAGGATTACTCAAAAATTTTATATCATCTCTAGATGCCATTTTTTTTAGTTTTAGTGGTTAGTAATTACTCTTCTTCCGAAGCAGCAGGTGCTACAGGAGTTGATGATTTAGGAGTAGCCGGTTTTGCAACAGGTTTTTTAGCTTCAGTTTTTACTTCTTTAGCTACTTCTTCTACTACTTTAGCTTTTTTAGAGCCAATTAATCCGTTTCTTTTGTCCTCATTGTATTTAACTCCGTGTTTGTCGAGTCTTACTGTTAGGAATCTAAGTATTCTTTCATCTCTTCGAAATGCAAGTTCTACTTTTGGGATAATTGAGCCATTTTCGCTTTTAAATTCTACTACATAGTAGATACCACTTGTTCTTTTTTTAATTGGATAAGCCAATTGTTGAAGTCCCAATGCGTCTACATTCACGATAGTTGCCCCACCGTCTTTAAATAGATCTTCATATGTCTTCGCTGTCGTTTTAATTTCATCGCCTGACAGAACGGAATCGACGATAAAAGTCACTTCATATTGATTCATTTATTGAAGTTGTTTTTTAATGATTAAAAAATAAATTTTCTAAAGGGCTGCAAAAGTATGCTTTTTTCATGAAATCACCAAGATATATAGAGTTATTCTCATAATAAGTAATGATGTTCGTTTTAAATGCTGTCTTAAACTGAGGTAAGGTTTTGTGATTTTTGTCTTGTCAGACGGCTATTTGGTTTTATTGTCTTGTCAGACGGACTATATTAGATTCTTCTTAGACATTGTCTTATCAGACGGATTTTCAATTTTTTTCATTGATAAAAAAAACACAAATCGACTTTAGGAGATTCATGAATACCATAAAGAAAATAGGAGCGAAATGAATAAACAA
>JAZGFO010000213.1:0-3598 GCA_036479655.1 Saprospiraceae bacterium | reverse complement strand
ATTGTATAGGTACTCTTCTCCATTTTGTTATATAAAACGATGCTACTAACTTTGATGCATTGTATAATCTTCTTAGGGTAAGCTTACTTACAAAATTGTAAGAATCCTTTATATATAATCCCATATTTACCTATATCGTTCTTCGAATAATTGAATGTGGTGCTGGATATGACCTGCCATCATATATATAAGTCCTCTTACAGATATAGAATTATCACCTGCAACACCAGTTTTTGCAAGTTCTGTTTTAGTAAAATTTTTAACCATACTTATAGTAGCTCTTCTTTGATGGGTAAATTCTTCAAGGATATCCCAAGGGGTAATGTGGGTAAAGTCATTATCTTGAATAAAATTATCTTGTTGAAATCCAGCTAAAGGCGTTTTATCATTTCTACCTATTCTCAGCGTTCGATACGCTAATATTTGTTCGGTATCTATCATATGAATTAGTGCTTCTTTAATTGACCACTTATCTTCACCGTATTTATAATCCATACGGTCATTATTGTCCTTGATATAGTTAGTTATCCAGTCAATTTGGTCATGCAATATTTCTAAAGGGTTTTTATCTACTTTAGAGATGTATTTTTGAGCGAATGGAGGATACTCACTGCTTTGTGGCTTAGATATATTCATAAAAATAATTTTGAAGGCGTAAAATAGGAAAATTTAGTTGAGTAAATGATACAAAAAGTATTAACATCATTTTTTGACAATATATGTAACCATAGTTCTTATATTTGTGTTATACTGATATTGTTTTTAAACTTAAAAAGTATAATCAAAATATGTCAAGACTAACTGATGTAATAAAGAATCTGATAATTATCAATGTAATAGTCTATATTGCTATTAAGACTATTCCTGAAACATTTAAAGTATATACAGATCTGGGGCCGATGTTTTTTTTCCTTTCAGATAATTTTAAACCTTTCCAAATCGTTACAAGCATGTTTATGCATGCCAATGTGATTCATTTATTGATGAATATGATGGGATTGTATTTTTTGGGGCCTACAGTAGAAAGAGTTTTAGGATCTAAGCGATTTTTAATATTATACATTCTTGCTGGTTTAGGCGGTTCATTGTTACATCAAATAACTCAGTATATAGAATATTCTGGATTGACTTGTACTAATTGTATCGAGATGCAATATATAATGGGTATTCCTGTTTTGGGAGCCTCAGGAGCAATATATGGAGTGGTAATTGCTTTTATGACAATGTTTCCCAATGAAAAACTAATGATAATACCGATTCCAATTCCAATTAAAGCAGCTTATTTAGGAATGGCAATGGTAGCAGCTGCACTATATTTTGGAATATCTGATAACGAACCTGGCGGGTATGCTCATTTTGCACATTTAGGTGGTGCGCTTGCAGGGTTTATATTAATTCACTTTTGGAAAATGGCTAAATTGAGATAGATATGGTAACCTCAATAATCGATGATATAAAACAGTCCTTTCGATCAGGTAATATGGTGACAAGAATCATAATAATCAATATTGCTATATATATGGTTACTGCATTGATGGAGGCTTTTGCACCTTCCTTTTATCATAGTACAATTATAAAGTGGTTGGCGATGCCTGGCGCGCCTATTCAGTTACTCTACAAGCCATGGACAATAATAACTAGCTTATTTGTTCATGCTGGTTTAGGTCATGTTATTTGGAATATGTTAATCTTCTATTGGTTTGGTCGTATAGTTGGAGATTTAATAGGAGATAGACATATTTTACCAATATACTTAGTAGGTGGTATTGTTGGAAACATTGCTTTTATGATATCCTCTGTATTATATCCCCATATTATTGGATCGTATGCTATTGGAGCATCTGCTGCAGTAATGGCTACAGCTATCATAGCAGGATTAATTAACCCAGATCATGAGATACGATTATTGTTTTTAGGAATAATAAAAATAAAATTCATCATTTTAGCAATAGTGTTTTTTGATCTTTTAGGTATTGGAAAACAAGATAATACTGGAGGACATATTGCACATTTAGGAGGTATGATGATGGGCTGGTTTTATATGCTTCAGTTGGGAAAAGGTAATGATATAGCCAATCTAATTAATAGTTGGATAGGACAAATTGGCAATCTATTTGATAAAAAAAGAGAACAAAAGAAATTTTCAAGAAGTCATATGACAGTCTCCTTCAAATCTGATAAGGTTAAATCCAAAACACAACAACATACAAATATAGAACAAGAAGAAATTGACGATATTCTTGATAAGATAAAGAAAGATGGTTACGGAAATCTTTCAGATATTGACAAAGAAATTCTCTTTAAAGCAAGTAAAAAGTAAATATTGAAATTTCTAAAAAAAATACTGATATTCATTAATTTTGGATTAATAATAGGACTATTATTGTCTTATTTGAGTCCATATTTTGATCCTAATAAATATTGGATATTTTCACTATTTGGTGTTTTTTATCCTTTGTTTCTATTGTCAAATATTGTGATGATATTATTGTGGATATTTATCGAATATAAAAAAATGTTTTATTCATTAGTTGTTGTTTTATTAGGAGCGACACACTTTTTAGGTTTTATTAACTTTAGCAAAATTATTAAAAACAATAATGAGCAAAAGATAACTATAATGAGCTATAATGTAAAACAACTGTACAATCTAAAAGGAAGAAATAAAAAATCAAGAAAACAACGAAGAAAACAATTCAAATCATTTTTAAATGATAATAATAATGTAGATGTTTTCTGTATTCAAGAATCTTCAAAATTGACAAAAGAGCTATTAGTAGAAGTGTTTCCTAAATATCATACTCATAAACAAACAAAAAGGGGTACCTACCTAATCTCAAAATTTCCAATCGTCAATAGTGGTGAAGTAGATTTTGGAACGATTACTAATTCTTGTATCTGGGCAGATGTTGTGATCAAAAAAGATACATTAAGAATATATAGTGCACACTTACAATCTAATGGTGTATCGACTACTGCTGAGCACGTAATTATAGATGCAGATTTGCAAAATAAAAAAACTTGGAATGGTATCAAAAACATCTTACTCAAATATAGTAAGACAAGTAAAAGACGAGCAAAGCAAGCAAAAAAGGTAAGAACTCATGCATTAAAAAGTCCTTATCCGACCTTAATGTGTACTGATCTCAATGATCCACCAACTTCATATACTTATAATATGCTCTGCGGTGATTTTCAAGATTCTTTTATGGAAGCAGGATCCGGGATTGGTACCACTTATGCTGGAATAATACCTTTACTTAGAATTGACTATATATTTGCTAGTAAAAACTTTGAAGTCAAGTCTTATAAAGTAATTAAGAATAGTTTTTCTGACCATTATCCAATTGTTGGAAGTTATAGCCTAATTCCTGATTAAAATTCAATAATATCTTGTAAAATCTTTATAGATATTTTACTATCGTTCATAACAAAACAATTTATGCCTACTGCCTATCTTTCATTTTTACTATTATTTGTCCTTAGTATAGGATCTTGTACAATACATACCAAGAATAAGAATTCAGATAGTTTAGTAACTGTGTCAGGACAAAGAGAAAATTCTAACATTAGTCATACGGGGACTGTCTCTTTATAT
>JAZGFO010000212.1:0-4629 GCA_036479655.1 Saprospiraceae bacterium | reverse complement strand
CCAAAACTCTGAAGCTATCTGATAAATTCAGATAGCTTTTTTACTTAAGTCTATAAATTTAAGATTGCCAATAATGAAAACCCTACCAATAGCAACATTTATAAATGCAGTAGCTATTATTATTGGTAGTCTAATTGGGTTAGTGTTACAACAATCATTTACTGAAGGTATAGAAACAATAGTCTTCCAAGCTGTTGGCTTGGGTACAATTCTTATTGGAATTAAAATGGCGTTAAAACTACCAGAAGGGTATCTCCTTATTTTTATTTTCTCTCTAGTTTTTGGTGGAATATTTGGCGAACTAATCCACTTGGATAAAATTATATTAGGGTTGTCAGATAATCTTAAAACGCTTTTACATATATCTGAAGCAAGTTTTTCTGAGGGACTAATCACTGCTTTTCTATTGTTCTGTATTGGATCAATGACCATAGTCGGTGCAATAGAAGAGGGAATAAATAATAACAAAGAATTGATTCTTGTCAAATCTACTTTGGATGGATTTACATCAATAGCACTAACAGCTAGTTTAGGTATTGGAGTTATATTCTCCGTTATCCCTCTACTCATATTTCAAGGAGGGCTAACACTACTTGCTAAGAGATTAAGGTACTTTTTTGATCAGAGCACTATAGATAGTATAAGTGCTGTAGGTGGCATTCTTATTATTGCTATATCTATCAATATACTGAAACTTGGCACTATCAAACTTGAAAATCTTCTGCCAAGTCTATTAATAATTGTTATTCTTTCAAAAGTTTCTAACAAGTATTCAATATTAGGGGTCGATAATAACCAAGAGTCAGTAGAAGCATAAGTTGAAAGCTAAAAGATTATACAATCTTAATAGTAAATATAATCTAATAAAGTTTTTAAAATTAAAATATATGTAAAAGTAAGATTTGTGTCTGTAACCTTACGCATCTTAGGGCTATATTGTAAGTACAATAAATAAATCACTCCTTTCTAACATGATCTACTTACCCCCAAAATTAAAAAAGAGGATAATCTACGCTTGTGAGCAAGGTTGTTCCACCTTGAGGATCGATCAGGGGTAATCTAATCAATCTTTAGTCGTTTTTACCTTAGAATGAATATCTTCTAATAACTTTCTTGCTTGCCGAAGGTTTTTAACATTGTCATTGATAACTAATAGTGAATTTCGAGACTGCTTCAGATAAAAACCTTTCTGTTTTCCGTTATCCGAAATATAGCCTAATATTTTTTGAAATAATGGGGTTTCAAAAAAAGTTGATTGAGGATTCCTAATAAAATAGCACCTAAGTTTATTACTTTTTAATGAAAGTCGTTCAAATCCTAATTTTTTACAAATCCATCTTACCCTTAATGCATCTAATAATTCTCTAATTTGATTAGGGATTTTTCCAAATCTGTCTTTTATACCAATTACAAATTTCAATAAATCTTCCTCTTTATCTATTTTATCTAACTGAGTATAAAGTAATAATCGCTCTTGTATATTATTAATATATTCATCAGGTATGAGCATTTCAATATCCGTTTCTACTTCTACATCTCTTACATACTCTCGCTCTTTTTGCATTTGCTCTTTGTACAAATCTTTAAATTCTGTCTCTTTTAGTTCTATTACTGCTTCTTCCAAAATTTTCTGAAATGTATCATACCCAATATCACTAATAAATCCACTTTGCTCTCCTCCTAGCATATTTCCGGCACCTCTAATATCTAAATCTCTCATAGCAATATGAAATCCACTACCTAAATCAGAAAACTCTTCCAAAGTTTTTAGTCTTTTACGAGCATCAGTAGTCATCACTGACAATGGCGGTGCAAAAAGATAACAATAGGCTTTTCGATTTGATCGTCCCACTCTTCCTCTCAATTGGTGAAGGTCACTTAATCCAAAGTGATGCGCATTATTGATTATAATAGTATTAGCATTAGAAATATCTAATCCTGTTTCGATAATATTAGTACATACCAAAACATCGTACTTACCATCAATAAATGACATTAATCGTTCTTCTAATTGTTTTGACTCTAACTGCCCATGGGCTATTAGCACTGACACGTCAGGACAAAGTCGTTTTACCATAGCTGCCATATCAATAAGGCTTTTTACTCTATTATGCACAAAAAACACTTGCCCTCCCCTATTTACTTCATAATATATTGCCTCTCTAATCAATTCGTCATTAAATAATCGCCGTTCTGTATGGATAGCTTGTCGATTAGGTGGTGGTGTTTTGATTATTGATAAGTCTCGTGCTGCCATCAACGAAAACTGTAATGTTCGAGGGATTGGAGTAGCCGTTAATGTAAGTGTATCTACATTAACTTTAAAATTCCTCAATTTTTCTTTTGCAGCAACACCAAATTTTTGCTCTTCATCAATTACCAAGAGTCCCAAATCTTTGAATTTAACATCTTTACTAAGTAATGCATGTGTACCAATAATCAAGTCTAATTCTCCTGATAACAATCGAGCATAAGTCTCTTTTTTTTGTTTTGCCGTTTTAAATCGATTCACATAGTCAACAGAAATTCCAAATTCATCAAACCTATCTTTGAAGGTCTTATAATGTTGTAAAGCCAATATTGTCGTGGGTACTAAAACAGCAACTTGTTTACCTCCTACTATCGCCTTAAATGCTCCTCTAATTGCAATTTCTGTCTTTCCAAATCCAACATCTCCACAAATCAATCTATCCATTGGAGAATCAGCCATCATATCCTCTTTCACATCATTGGTAGCTTTAAGTTGATCCGGTGTATCTTCATAAATAAATGATGCTTCCAGTTCATTTTGGAGATATCCATCAACAGGAAACGCAAACCCTTTAGATGCTTTACGTTTTGCGTATAACTTTATTAATTCTTTAGCAATATCTTTAACCTTACCCTTTGCTTTTCGCTTAAGAGACTTCCATGCATCACCACCAATCTTATTGAGTCGAGGTGCTTTGCCTTCTTTGCCTATGTATTTGCTTATTTTGTGCAGAGAATTAATTCCTACATACAAAATATCATTATTTTGATAGATTAGTCGTACAGACTCTTGAATCCTACCATTGATGTCTAATCTTTCTAATCCACTATATTTACCTACACCATGATCAATATGTGTGACAAAATCACCAGGTCGCATTTCTCTAAGCAGTTTTAAATTAAGCGCTTGATCTTTAGTAAATCCTTTTTTTAATTTGTACCTATGAAATCTGTCAAATATTTGGTGATCAGTATAACAAGCAATATTTAGCTCTACATCAACAAAACCTTCGTAAATCACCATTTTTACAGGATGAATAAGAACATCTGACTTAAGGTCTTCAAAAATTGAATAGAATCTTTCTATTTGTTTTACACTATCAGTAAATAAAAATGTATCAAGTCCATGCTTTTCATTTTCTTCCAAATTATCAATAAGTAATTTAAAGTTCCTGTTAAACGAGGGTTGTGGTTTACTATTGTAGTCTATAGTTTCATCAACTTTTAGATCAATATGAGATTTTTTAGTAATTATAAGATTGAATCTTTTAATACTGCTGACTATTTCTTTTGGATATATAAATGCCCGTTCTTCAAAAATCTTTTTCAATTCAGAATCCGTAACTACTGATAAATTACTTGCAAAACTTTCTACTTTATCTAAACATGTTTGTAATTTATCAATTAAAAGATCTAAATCTCGTACCCATAACGTTGTATTATCATCAAAAACAGAAAATATTGATACTTTTTGTTCTTGTTTAAATCCACTATTAATATTGGGAATAATCGATACCTTACCAATATTTTTGACAGACAACTGATCTACCGGATTAAATGTCCTAATTCCTTCGATTTCTTCGTCAAAAAGTTCAATTCGATAAGGCCATTCATTACCAAATGAAAAGATATCAACAATGCCTCCTCTAATTGCAAACTGTCCTGGCTCATAGACAAATTCTACACGCTCAAAACCATATTCCACCAGTATTTCAATAATTGTATCAACATCAAGGTCTTCTCCTTTTATTATTTCAATTTTTTTTTGGTCTAATATTTTCGGATCAACTACTTTTTCAAATAAAGCTTCAGGATAGGTAACTAGTATTTTTGCTTTACTATTAGATTGATTGATTTTATTAATTGCTTCTGTTCGTTCTAATACATTAGTTGAATTATACTCCTCATAGTACATTGGACGCTTAAATGAATCTGGAAAAAAATGTACTTTCGTATTATCTAATATTAAATCTAAAGAATTCTGAAAATAAGCCGCTTCCTCTTTATCATTAGCTATAAATATCTGAGATTGATTAGTTTGTAAATATACTGCCGCTAAGACAAAGCAATCTTGTGCTCCAACCATCCCTGTTGCCATGAGTCTAGTTGGAGAGGGAGCTTCACAATGTGAAGTAATCGTCTTCGTCCGAGAGTCCTCGGTATATTTATCGAGAAGTTTTATCAAATTATCCACATCGGCGAAGATAGAAGAATTGTTTGAACCCTATTATGAGAATCCTAATAAAATATTAATAAAACAATAAAAGCTATGGTATTCTTTAGATTTTTGCCCAACCTATTGCATTGTTGATAAATTCCGATATTAAGTTAGAAGGAAAACTTACATAATAAGCTACCCATAAACCTGAAAAAATGTTA
>JAZGFO010000211.1:0-15666 GCA_036479655.1 Saprospiraceae bacterium | reverse complement strand
AAACGAAGCATATGAGTATTTTAATGAAGCGATTGGATACTTTAAAGCAAGGGATTTCAAAAAAGCTGTTATTTATTATAGTAAAGCATTAAAGGTTAATCCCAAATACACTAAAGCATATTACAATAGAGGAAGTGCAAAATTAAATTTTAAAGATTACGAAGGAGCAATTCGAGATTTTGAAAAAGTACTTGACTTAGATTCAGAATTTGCAAAAGCATATCTATATAAGGGATATGCATTAATGAGGCTTGATAATTTAAAAGATGCTTCTATCGCATTTACTGCTGCCATCAGAATTGACCCTACATTATCAAAAGCATATTTTAATAGAGGCTCAGTACAGTTAAAAGCAGAGAACTACGAATTAGCGATAGATGATTTTACCAAAGCGCTTGATCAAAATCCTGAACAAGCAAAAGCGTATTATAATAGAGGATTATGTTATCAAAAACTTGATGAATTGGCACATGCTGTGGAAGATTTTACAGCGATGTTGGACATCAAACCATCTCATGATGCTTCGTATAGAGCAAGGGCAAAAGCATATCTAAAGCAAGAAAAGTATGAAGAAGCAATTGCAGATTTTTCATCTTCATTACGTAAAAAACCAGAAGACGCACATTCTTATTATTATAGAGGTTACGCAAAGTTGAAAATTGATGATCTCAATGGAGCAAATAAAGATTTTGGAACGGCACTAGAAATAAAGCCGACGCACAAAAATGCTATGATAAATAAAGCAATTACATCTTTTCAAATGTCAAATTATGATGAAGCGATGAAGGATTATACCAATTTAATAAAAATTGATAATTCGAATACAGAGTATTATTTTAATAGAGGAATAACATACCTTAAGTTAGATGCTTATGAAAATGCAGTTTCGGATTTTGATAAGTCTATAGACTTAGATAACAAATTTGCAGAAGCTTACTTTAATAGGGCAAATGCATTTACTAAGCTTAAAAAGCAAGAGAAAGCCTGTAAAGACATGAAAAAATCTGCAAAATTAGGGTATAAGCCTGCAAATGGACATATAAATTCTCTTTGTGATTCTTAAGTGTGTATGTAAAAAACTATATTCTGCAAAATCTGAACATTAGACTATTGATGGTGGTAAGAAATTATCCTTTTAGATCTTTTTGATTCCAAATTTCAAAATCATGTTTTCCATTAAGTAAGGTAGCGAGATATTCTTGTTCGTATTGACCAGGTGTAGGAATAAGTATTGCTTGTTTTTTTAAGCTTACTAAGTCCATTATACTTGTATATCCAGCTCTACAGACTATTTTTGTTGATGCATTGATAACCTCATTTAGTTTGATAGTCTCCAACATATCAAATACTTCAAAATTCGATGGGTAATTTTTAGTTTTAAACATTTCTGTCCCTCTTACAAGACATACATTTATATCTGTATTAGCCCATTTACTAACCAATAATTTTTCTAAAATGGTTCTTTGTGGCTCAGGTCCAGATAAAATTATAGCGATGTCATATTTATGTGCAATCGGATAGGATTTCATCCTACTTAATGGTCCCAAGTAGGTAGTTGGAATTTTGAGATTATTTTGAGATAATTTACCAGCTAAAGCATTTTTTCCTTCAAAATCGGGTACCCAACATTCATCGAATCTATTTATAATCTTTTGATGCAACTTACTTGCGATAGTTTCAGATACAATATTATTAGAAGCAACCGTTATTTGGTGAGTAATATATATATTATAAACGGAATCACATCTAAATCCAAATCTATTATCACTTATCAATACATTGGCTTTGCTTTTGAGAGAAATATCAATTGCAGCTTTTTTTTCAGCTCTTATTGTCCTGAGAACATGAGGACTTTGAAGGATCATGTTAATAGACATTGATCCGTATTTGTATTCAATATTATATCCTGGCAATGGATAATAATCTAAACTTGGAAATTCATTTGTTAATAATTTGAGTGCCTCACCATCTGATGCAATCGAAACATAGTTATCTACCAATAGGCTTTTGATTATTGGAATACATCGAGCAGCGTGCCCCAATCCCCAATACAAAGGTGCTATAACTATATGTTTAGATTTTAACATCAGTTCTTATTAGGTAATACCTTATGATTTTATTAATCATTATCAGCAGCAAACCCTTGAATAGTTTGTCCTGCCATGCTACAATTTACATTATATATTGCTCCAGGTTGGACAAGTAGTTTTGCCGTTATTACGTCTCCTTGGATTGAAGCATTTTCTCTTACGTTAAGTAATTCTGTAACATTTATCTTTCCCGTAAACTTTCCTTCAATTACGGCATTTTGGCACTTTACGTCACCTTCTATTTCTCCCGTAGCTCCAATTATTACCCTGCCACTACAATCTAAAGAGCCTACAAGCGTACCATCAATCCTGATATCGCTATTTGCTATAATGATGCCTTCTACTCTACTGCCTTCGACCAGACTATTAGTTGATCCAGATGGTATAGAAGTCGTTTGACTCGTATTGGTAGAAGCTTTTTTTTTATTTTTAAACATATTTATTGATAATTAGCACTAATAAATCGGGAAAATAATATTGCAATACGCAATATAGATATTCAATGATAAAAAAATCAATATATTGCCTATTTTTTGTAATCGAAATTAATTTTGCAATGTATATAATTAAAACGCCTATAATAATTCAAGCTTTGTTTCGAGGTATTATGTGGAGAAGGAATAAAAGCAAAAAAGTGTATCTTACATTTGATGATGGTCCGATTCCTGAAGCTACACCTTGGGTATTGGAGTTTTTAAAAAAAGAAGATATAAAAGCTACTTTTTTTTGTGTCGGTGAAAATGTTAAAAAACATTCAAACATATATCAGCAGATAATTGCTGATGGACATCAAGTAGGTAATCATACTTATAATCATCTTAATGGATGGAAAACAAACAAAAAGGATTATCTTGAAAATATTGATAAAGCAGCTAATTTTATTGATTCAAAATTATTTAGACCTCCATATGGGAGAGTTAGCCCAACGACATTATTGGCACTAAAAAAAAGGTATAAAATTGTAATGTGGGATGTACTTAGCGGAGATTTTGATTCAGAAATTAGTGCTCAAGAATGTATCGCTAATGTTACAAACAATACTGAAAGTGGTTCAATAATTGTTTTTCATGATTCTATAAAGTCAATTAAAAAACTTAAGGTGGTTTTACCTGTCGTAGTTCAGTATTTTAAAGATAATAATATTGAAATGGATCGTTTAGATTTATAATATTTAGTACTTCTTTATTTAGTAATCTTTATTTATTTTGAACTTCAAACATAGCAACATGAAATTTTCGATAGCCTATAATAATAGAACTTACATCGCAGATATGTCTACACCGATTGATATATCTATACCTCTTATACCAGGGAACAAAGGACCAAATTGTTTTTGGGCACCCACTTTTGAGGCAAAACCTGTAATTGATGGAGATTGGATTGGTGATACTACTCAAGGGGGGAATTTGAATTTTAAAACTGTTAGGATTAATCCTCATGGCAATGGTACACATACGGAATGTGTAGGTCATATATCTAAAGAAAAAATAAATATTATTGATGTATTAACAAACTTTCATCATATAGCCCAAGTAGTGACAATACAACCAATAGTCCTCGATAATGGGGATAGAGTTATCACCTTACAACAAATAGAAAACATTACTTTTAAAAGTGGTATTACTGCATTAATAATAAGGACAATACCCAATACAGATGATAAGCTGAGTATGGTATATACAGATACTAATCCTCCTTATACAGAACCAGCGGCAATTGCTCATATTGTCAATCAAGGGGTATTACATTTGTTACTTGACTTGCCATCTGTAGACAGAGAACAAGATGAAGGAAAACTGTCGGCGCACAAAACTTTTTGGAATTATCCGTCAACAATTGACATGAAGAAAACAATTACAGAAATGATATATGTACCAAATGCTGTAAAAGATGGATTGTATTTATTGAATCTTCAAATAGCAAGCTTTGCATTGGATGCAAGCCCTTCAAAACCTATTTTGTATCCTTTATTAGAGAATAAATGATTGGTTTTTATTCTTCATCAAAATGATTCCAGCCTTGTGCTTTTAAAGGATGTACTTTGCCACCAGTAGTATGTAGTGTAATTCCGTCTGCTCTTGAGACTATTTCACCTATTAGATAAACATCGGGCATATACTTAACTTTTTCTAAATCTTCTTGCTTGATTGTAAATAATAATTCATAATCTTCGCCTCCATTTAAGGCACATGTCATAGGCCCCAGTCCCATTTTTATAGCTTGTTCTTCGGCTTGTGGGTGAAGTGGGATTTTACTTTCTTCAATATATGCACCTACATTTGATTGTTTGCAGATATGAAATAACTCAGAAGCCAGTCCATCACTAATGTCAATCATTGACGTAGGAATAAGGTTTTCTTTTGCCATAAATTGTATAGCATCTAATCTTGCTTCCGGTTTTAATTGACGACCAACTATGTAATCTAATTCTTCAAAATCTGGTTGTACACCAGGAGTATCAAGATATATTTGTTTTTCTCTTTCTAATAGTTGTAATCCTAAGTATGCTGCACCTAAGTCACCAGTTACACATATAATATCTCCAATATTAGCACCTGAGCGATGTACAATATTTGACAATTTGGCTTGACCAATTGCAGTTACACTCATTGCCATTCCTTTGGGAGATGAGGTTGTGTCACCACCTACCAAATCAACATTATAGAGTTTGCATGCTAAATTTATACCTGCATATAGCTCTTCTAATGCTTCAACACTATATTTATTTGATATAGCTATTGATACAGTGACTTGTGATGGTATGCAATTCATGGCACATATATCCGATAAATTGACAACAATAGATTTGTATCCCAAATGTTTTAGAGGCGTGTACATCAAATCAAAATGTATACCCTCGACTAACATGTCGGTAGATATTACGGTTACTTCTTCATTGTTAGCTATGATTGCAGCATCATCACCTATAGATTTTAAGGTAGTAGATCTTCTTATAACGTTATCTTTTGTCAGGTGGTCAATAAGACCAAATTCTCCAAGTGCATTAACATCTGTTCTTTTTATTTCTTTTTCCATTGTGCAAAGATAAATTAAAACACAAATATATTTTGCATCATTTTCAGAGGTTTACGTCTATAGAGGTGAAATTATTTTTAAAACTTTAAAATTACACTTATGAAAAAGTCATTTTTATTTTCAGTATTGCTCATGGTTGTTTCCCTTAGTAGTACTGTAGCGCAATCTTGCTGCAAGCCACAAGATTCTAATTGCAAACCTATTATCTGTTGTCCAACTGTGCCAGAGTGTTGTGATGCAGTGGAAAACATCTCAAATCTGAATTTTGAAGAAAAGAAGGATTTGGACGTATGAAATAAAGATAATAAGCAATCAATTATTGGAGTTAAAAACAAAAACATTGCTCCTAGTAACATTAAAAAAGAAGACCATGAAAACTAAACAAAGTACATTAGTAGTTGCATTTAATGAAGATTGTTGCAACAGCTCAACAGCTTGTTGTGATGCAACTGATACTGAGAATTGTTGTAATACAATTCAATGTTGTGGAAAACCATTAGAGGTGATTTCTTGTTGTAAATCAAACAGCACGACTTAAATCAGATGTAACAAATCAGATACATTTTATTATGTAATAATCAAAGCCTCCCTGCGGGGAGGCTTTGATAAATTTTAGACATATGAATCAAAATAAAATTGATCATTTTTATAAGCCTATTTTATTTTTTATTAAAAGAAGAATCAATAATTCTCTTGATGCAGAAGATTTAACACAGGAAGTTTTTTATAAAATTGCCAAATCTAAAGAGGATGATATTAGAAATGTTAAAAGTTGGATATATTCTATAGCAAAGCATGCAATAATCGACTATTACAGAATGCAGAAAAAAGATATTAACGAAGTTGTAGAATTTACTGATGAGGAAATTGAGAATGAATCAATATTAGAATTGAGCCAATGTATTGTTCCATTTATAGCAAGGCTTCCAGACAAATATAAAAAAGTAATTACACTTTCAGAAATAGAAGGGATGTCCCAAAAACAAATAGCTAAATTATTGGATATAAATTATATTACTGTGCGTTCAATTGTACAAAGAGGACGTACCAAGCTTAAAATGTTAATTTCTGAGTGTTGTAATATAAAACAAGGAGGAAAAGGCAGTATTTTAGAATTTAATAAAATTGATGGTTGTAGTGAGGATTGTTAAAAAAACAACAATAAATGTTTTATAATTAATAATTACATCATCAATGATATTCTATGGACACCCGGATTGTATTTTTTGGATAATAGATGCTTTATTTCCGTATAATTTCGCTCATTATTTTCAAAATCTATCGTATTAAGATCAATAATAAGAACTGGGAATGATAATATATTTCTGAAATAATCAAAATAAGTATTTTGGATTTTTGTAAGATATTCACCTGTAATATCTTTTTCATAATCACGACCTCTTTTTGCAATATTACTGAGCAATACATCGACATTTCTATGAAAATAGACAAGAATGTCAGGTTTTGGAAAAGGCTGACTTAGTGTAGTAAATAATTGCTGAAAAAGTCTAAATTCTTCTTCTTCAAGATTTTGTCTTGCAAATAGCAGTGTTTTTGTAAATACATAATCAGAAATAGTAAAATCAATAAATAGATCTTGGCTTAACAATAACCGTTGTAGTTGCTTGTATCTTTCTGTCATAAAGAATAACTCAACAGTAAAAGCAAACTGCTCGGGATTCTTGTAAAAAAGTGGTAAGAATGGATTGTCATCAAATTCTTCAAGAATCAACTTTGCATTATATTCGGAGTTGATCAACTTACAAAACGTGGTTTTACCAGAACCAATGTTTCCTTCTATGGCGATATAATTATATGGAAATTTAATTTTCACGTTTTACAAATATTCTGATTCTAATTTAATAATAAGACTACTGTCTTCACAATTTTCAAGAAGTTGCTTAACAGTTAAGTTAAGTATTGGATGAATAAAATCTGGTGCAATGTCTGCCAATGGATATAATACAAAATTTCGTTTTTCCATTAATCTATGTGGTATCGTCAGCTTATCAGTATCAATAATAATATCATCAATAAAAATAATATCAATGTCAATCAACCGAGGACCCCATTTTTCTTTGCGTACTCTCCCAATTTCTCGTTCAATGGTATTTACAAGTTTCAACAATTGATTTGGCGTAAGATAGTGTTCTACTTCAATTGCTAAATTTATAAAATCTGGTTGGTCAGTATTCCCCCAAGCCTCAGTACTATAGAATGCAGAGCTCGATTCAATAGGGCCAATGCTTTCTTCTATCATTTGTAATGCACGAGCTATTTGGACTTTTCTATCTCCTTGATTTGATCCTAAATGCAAATGACATCTTCCCAATTTTATCTTCTTTTTGCAATGATAATGATATTAAAGAAAAATGTGATGTAATAGGTTCAAAAATATTAAAAAAATATATTTTTACGAATCAATATGAAATATTGTATTGAAATTAGTCATTTTAAGAATGATTCATTGATTGGTTTTGAATTTGATATAGAAAAATAAATTATTTACAGGAGGTGGTGAGAGAGCTATGGGAATGGAGATGTCTATTGAAGCCACCTTGTATAGAGTTATGAATTTTGTATTCAAAAATTCTAATTATTGTCATTCCAATTTTTAACAATTTTATTTGTAAGTATTAGTTTTCGCCTAAATAATCTTTTATTAAAGACTCTGTGCTTGAGACATCTATTTGTTTTTCTTTGCCTAATTTAATAGCCTCTTCAGCTATTTGGAATGCTTTTTTATAATTTTTGGACTTGAATAGTAAAGCTGCATATGTGTCAAGATAATTGTACTTATTAGCCATGTTGAGCGCTTGAAGTATAATTTCTATTCCAAGTTCAGGAGATTCTGTGAAACTACCTTTATATATGCCCCATGCTATAGAATTTAGTTCTTTGTGATCGTTTGATATTTTTTGAATATACTCCTTGAAGTATGTTGTTCTCTTTTTAGGAAAATTTACATACAAGCTGTCGTAAGAATATTCAAAACTTGGATTTTTAGAATCTATAAAACCAAAAATATTATTGTTATAGATATCTTTTAATAATATTGGAGAGCCATTTTCATATACTTGAAGTTTATTTAGCAATAAATTTATTTGCTTAAGATTATTATTATCTACTTTGTAATCATAAAGCTTAGACATTATAGGGTATATGAGTCTCACTCTCATATTTTCTTTTTGATCTTCAAATAATTTTTGATTATATGCGTATTTAATTATATTATAGTATTTTGATTTCCAAGTAACGTATGTATTTGCTTTGTGATAACCATAATTCATAAGGTTTAAAAAATTATCTTTTTTATAAAAATCGACACTGTCAATAGTAGAAAAATATTTAAAAATAGCGGAAGAATCTAATTGAAAAATCTTTTCCCTAAATTGTATGTATTCTAAGTGAAACTCTTGAGAAAACACACCTGAATTATATACACTATCCATGTAGTATGTGTTTTTCCCTTTGAAGGCATTGAGAGCCATAGAAATAAAGTCTTCTTTTTTATAGAAACCAACAAAGGCATGCTTTTTCACACCATTAGTATCTATAAATACAAATGCTGGGTTCCCTCTTGATGAATACTTTTCTCGTATCTTTTTCTCTAATTTATTAAATCCAAAAATTGAATAACAATCATAATTGTTAATTAAGACATTGATTACTGCACTATCGTTAAGTACAGTTTCACTCATTTTTGCACAAGGTTTACATCCTTCAAAATGAAAGTAGATTAGTTTTGCCCTTCCGTTACCTTCATCTAATAATAGTTGTTCGGCATTTGCAAAATAACTGTTTTGACTATATCCTGAAAAGATATTAGTCAAAACAGTTATTATCATTAATGAATATTTTAGCATTAGAATTATTTTCCAGTTCCAAAATTGTGAATAAATCCACTTTTTACTACAGGTGTTTTTATTAGTATTCCTCCTCCTACAGTTGTGTAGTTATGTTCTACTACAGTACCTACACAGGCATTTGGACAGTCACCATCATTTTTACATCGAATTGTTTTCCCATCTAATGAGGATACACACCCACCTGGATCATCAGATCCTACTTCATGTCCTCCACATGTACACCAATAAGTGATATCACCTGCTTTTAAAGAATGGGAGGCACTACCATCAGTATACAAAACACCAGATTCAATATTTGAATCTATAGTTCTATCAACTAATAGAAAAGGCAAACTGGGATCAAACGGGACGAAAAAGTAGTTGAAATCAACATAATTAATCTCGATTTCATTTGTAGTAAAATCAAAGTCGCCAACTAAAATAAGAGAGTTTATATTGTTAGATGTTTCATTCGAATCATCTACAAAACTCCTTAGTAACATATATTGCATCTGATGACCATTCTGTATTAATAAAAATTTCAATTTTTTTTGTAATTTCATTTTCGGTCCAGCTGTATGTATATGTTTGAGAAAATACCAATGAGGAACAAAAAAGGAATATTATATTTAATAGGATATTTTTCATGATTGTAATTTTAGAGATTATTTGTATTGATAATAGCAGAAAGGTTGGATAAAGTGATTTTTTTATTGTTTACTACGAACTCGACAACGATAGAACAAGCAGAACAAAAATTGCCATCACAAAACTTAAGATTATTATAACTTCTCAATACACAATCATTCGCTAGAAGATTGATACTATTTAACAACGTGTCACTGCATATATATATATTGGAATTACAAAATAAATTCGAAATTAATTTTAAAATATATTTGATTATTAGAATTAATATACTATTAAATTCCTGATGACAGTATTATATTTTTCATTGAACTGTGTTGATGTTCCAACAGGAAATAAAGCTTTTTGAAAAAGCAATCATTAACTAAAGGACAACTTAAAGATTTCTGGATAATTCAAAAGATCATACCTTGATCTATTGATTAGAATTATAGGAATTGCAGTGATTTTAACTTGAATAAATTAAGAAAAACAAGTTACCTTATTCTTAACAGTCTTCCTATTGCCAATGTTGATGATCTAGCGATACTATTCATGCTACAGATTTCTCTGAGATAGAGATTGTGTTTACGTGCAATTGCACTTAGCGTATCTCCTTTTCGTATTTTGTAATATTTAGGTGCATTTGCTTCGTAAGCTATAGCATGATGCTCTGTGCACAAAGGCTCAATTTTACTTTGTCGGTAAGAATTGTGAGATCTAGGATTTTTCCACGTATTTGACACCCATAATTCTCTACCTCTTATTGTATTGCTCCCATCTAAATTAAATACATATTCAGGATGTACACATACACCCATATATCTAACTTCAAGATGCAAGTGGCTACCTCTTGAGTTTCCTGTATTTCCACCTAACCCTATAATTGCCCCTTCTTCTATGACCATTCCTACTTTTACAGAATAGCCTGATAAGTGTGCATATAATGTTTCGACATTATTGGCATGTCTTATTACTACTGTTTTGCCATGTCCTCGACTATAACCAACAAATCTAACTTTTCCAGGAAGAACAGTCCTTACAAAGTCACCAGTAACTAAGTCAATATCTAATCCTCTATGTGGCCCTCTTCTTCTCCTTCCAAACCTAGAAGTAATTACCATTTTTTTATCTATCGGTGGGGTAAATGTATTTTGGTCAAACAATAAAACAAATGGAGAAGGTACTTCTACATCTTTATATGGATTAACACTTGATTGGGACCAATAATCATCTTCTGCAATTTGATCTTCCGCAGCAATTACAAATGTTGAATCTAACTCAGACATAAATTGATTGTAATCTCGCTGTGTAAGTATTTGACCTGTTTCTTTATTCCGAAATGCAGAGCTTCCATCAAGGTTTATTTTATCAAATCCTGGAATGATAATTTTTTGCTCTTCTATATTTTTATCTTTTTCAATATCTGCATTTACAATATTGATCTCTGGGCTAATACTGATAGGATTTATTACAGTATCAATGACAATAGTAGTCTTAGGTTCTATTTTGTGATTTACTACAGTTTGCTCAGTTGTCAAAGCAATTTTTTGAGTTACAGTAGAATCTTGAGGAAAAAGGATTGCAGCCATTTGAGCATCAACACTAAGTGTAGAAATGATGATAATGAAATTGACTAACGTATACTTTATTACCTGGTTTAAATTACTCATTTTTTAAAATTAATTCTAGTTTTTGGAAAGCGGGCGCAAAGATACAAAAGTGCTTAAATATTAACGTATGAAATTGATTTTTAACATATTATTATAAAATGTGATGCAAATTGGTTTTGCGTTTGCCTAAGAGCAGGTAATCTAGAAGAAGAGTCGTACTTATATTATTGTGAGGCAGATACTAATTTGACTCCTTTAGAGATAGATAGTCCAGCTGTATGTCCGAGTCTATTGTCAAAAGAATATCCTCCAACAATTGTTAAACCGTTATCAAACTTATATGCAGGACCAAAGTGGATACTATGTTGTGTTATATTTGCTCCTGCTCTTAGAGATACTCCATGCACAATATGGTAGTCGACAGAAAATTTAAAATCTGGAGTGCGATTTATTGTTTTTGATATGTCAACATAAATTTTAGCTTTTTTTGACGCCAAATATTTAACACCTAAAGTAAATAGAGAAGGTATATCTTGAGAATCTGTTAAAGGCAGATTTCCCGGATTGAATACGTAAGCACCAACAATAATTTTTTCACTAATCTTGGATTGAACGCCTAATTCAAATGTAAACTTGGTTGCTGCACCGTATTGTCCAACATCGTATCTTAACATATCGAATGTCCCACCTATAGAGAGATTAGAAAACAGTTTTCTAGCATAAGTAAGTCCTATTTTTGATTCTGAATAGAGCTCAAATCCATAACGTGCAACTGTGATACCTACAGCGTTGTTGCCAATCTTGGTTGCAACTGCTACTGAAGTTGTCGCCAAATCTTCTAAACTATATCTGCGATTATAACTAATATCTGCTTCCCAATGATTGAGCGAAGTGAGTCCGGCAGGGTTAGTGTATATTGATGATATGCCAGTAAATGTCGATCCAGTATTTGCTAATGATAGCGTATGTGCTCCACCTAAATAAAATGTTGAAGACTGTGCTTTATTATCATTCAAAGCGAATAAAAAGACAAAGAGCAATAAGTAAAAATATTTTTGATTTATTTCCATGACTCAAATTTGGTGATTTCTATCGTGGAATTATAATAATTTAGAAATTTGTTTTTTGTTAGAATACTAAATGTCTACCTAAAGAGGCTGGCTAACATAGACTTTTATTATCCCAATACTCCTATTATTCATATAAGATTACATTGTCCCAATTTATAATCTTTAAATTGATTTTTGAGTTTTCATTCTTTTAGCTGAAATGTCAAAGCTTGTTTTTTTTGTAAGTACGCTTTACAGAATTCTTCGTTTTTTAATACAAGTTTCAAGGAAGTTGATGGGGGATATGTATAAATATAAGAATCAGAATTTATTAATTTTACCTCCCAACTCTCCCCATCACAGCCGCTAGCACTATATTCTATTGTCATACAATCCTCAATTATCTCTATATTTTGAATTGTAACTTGATCAGTATCTGAAGAATTGAATAAAAAATCATCTATTAATACGTCCATGTCGCAAGACGAATCTGATTTATTACATGAATTAATAAAATAATAAAAGAACAAAACTGACATTTATAATTTTCATAATTTTTTGTTTTTATTGGTATGTTGGGTTAAAATATTTAATTTGCTTTATTATACTACTTACGACTTGTTTTTTATCAGAAAGGTTGGAATTAAATTGTAGAAAAATAATATTAATTCTAAGCATTGAATAATTAATAGGATAATGGAACAGTTATATATATTTATAATAAAAAAATACAGTGACAAAATTAAGAAGAAATCATAATAAAACAAAAAGTAATGTGATTACTATTTTGCGTGTAATAGGATTTATAATTGCGATTATAGTGATGATGTTTTACTTATGGAATAGTGCTACATCAGAAGAGTCTAAAAACTATACTTATAATCGTACAGGACACGAAGTATTAATTACAGAGGACGAATCAGGAGAAATAAAAAAATCATTTTTACCAGAATCGACAACGGGAGAAGTGATTAGGCATAAATACTATACATTGTCATATGATGAGTCACACGAACAAGCAGAGTGGGTAGCATACAAACTTACTAAAAGAAGTTTGCAATTACCAAATGTAAAAAGAGCTAGAGAATTTCGTACCGACAAAGCAGTATCGACACAATCTGCTAGACATAATGACTATACTAGGTCAGGGTTCACAAGAGGACATATGGCTCCAGCTGGTGACATGGCATTTTGCAAAGAAGCAATGCAGGAATCATTTTTTATGAGTAATATGTCTCCACAGACCAAAGAATGTAATGGAGGTATTTGGCGTGAGTTGGAAGAAGCGACTCGAGATTGGGGCTATGATAATAAGGAAGTATATATAGTCACAGGACCTGTATTGTCAAAAGGTCATATTTTAAAAAAAATAGGAAGGAACAAAGTTTCTGTTCCGGATTTATTCTATAAAATAATTTTGGATAATAAAGCACCAGATATTAAAGCAATTGCTTTTTTGATACCTAACGAGAGAAGTGAAAAACCATTAAGCGAATATGCCGTTACAATAGATAAAGTTGAAGAAATAACAGGAATAGATTTTTTTGCAGATTATTTGGATTCGGACTTAGAAAACATACTAGAATCTCAGTTTGATATTTCAGATTGGAGAATAGATAAAAGAAGATATCATCAAAGAGTTAAAAACTGGAATGGTAGATGATTTTGTGTTTTTTAAGTACTAATTTTATCATTTTGGTATAGTTAGGACTTATTTTGTAAATTGCTAAAATAATAATGCTGAGTTGTCTAATGATTTTGTATTATTATGGTGTCATAAAAATGAATTACAATGAAGAAAACATTAATTGCTTTTGTTGCTCTCTTTTTCTTTTTTCTTGTAGATACTAATGCGCAATATAAAGTATATGGAAAAGTACTTAATAAAGATAAGAAAGACCATCATGGAACGGTATTGACTTATGAACCAGAAAAAACAGTTACTTTACTATGCCAAGGAGATACTTTAACTTTTGATCTTACAAAAAAAGTAGATTTTAGATGGACTACTTTAAAACCTGCAAAAAAGTATTATTTCCCAACGGAAAGAAAATATCATAGAATATCGGCTGGGATACTTTCAGGCAAAGCAGACTTGAATAACGAAGGAGTTGGTGGTTTTATCAGTTATTCATATCATTATCAAAAAACAAGATCTTTTGGTTATGGTGCAGGAATCTCATTTGAGAATTATAGCGATGAAAATGGTTACAATTTTATTGTACCTAGCTTACATTATTATAATTATTTGAGGTCAAAAAATTCAACACCATTTATTCACTTACAAGCTGGGTATGGTGTAGCACTTTTAGACGAAGATAAATTTCAATCAAAAGCTTCGGGAGGTATTAATGTTGGGGCTGCTGTAGGTGTTAGGTTGTCAACTAATAAGGTAATGATTGACGTTTCATTAGGGACAAAATTTCAAAAGGCAGATTACAATTTTGATTTTATAGATCACACATCCATAAGAGATATATGGTTTAAAAGAGTAGAATTTAGTGTTGGATTTATGTGGTAGATTTTTAGGTTTTTGTCTTGTCAGACGGACTTATTTAGATTCTTCTTAGATATCGTCTTATCAGACGGATTTTCATTTTTTTCATTGATAAAAAAAACACAAATCGACTTTAGGAGATTCATGAATGCCATAAAGAAAAATAGGAGCGAAATGAATAAACAAAAAAAATCTAGTCCGAAAAAATGCTATACTTCAATGCCGCTCCCGCACCCACGTTTTCGCACGGGCTGCCCGCTGTTAGGTGTTGATTAGAAGTGATTTAGAAGTGTTCTTGACATTCATTCATTCAAACATTTATTCATTCATTCATTAATTCCATGTTGTTTACTTAATTCTGACCTAGCCCCCTAACCCCCTAAAGGTAGAACCGCCACGCTTTTCATAAGGAATTCGCCCCAGCGAATGCATTGTTTAGGTTTCGAATAAAGTAAAAACTACATTTGCTCTACTCATTTTAATAAACACTACACTTATTTTGGCATTTATAATTTTAGTATATTTTTGATCAAATTGAGATAAAAACAGATTGGTGTTTGAGCAAACGAATGTAATTAACTTAGGAAATCTATTTGAGAAATGAAGTAGCTGGAAATATAAAAAAGCTTAAATGCGAGTTTCAATATGTTTCTCAGTTTGATTAAAAATATACGTTAAGAAATTATACAAGCCTTGAACTTTTTTTGGTTCGTTTTTTTGTTTCAAGACAAAAAGAATGAACGCCTGAGCGGCGAGCGGAAATCAAAATAGAAAACTAATATATATTTATTAAAAAATGATATTTAGTATAAAATACCAAATCAAATAGCCATCTGCAAGATACACCACTACCCCTCTTCAAGACAAAAAGAATGAACGCCTGAGCGGCGAGCGGAAATTAAAATA
>JAZGFO010000210.1:0-25102 GCA_036479655.1 Saprospiraceae bacterium | reverse complement strand
CAGAGATTGATTATGATTTTGTTTTAGGAGAAAGCTTATTGAGATTTATTAAAACAGTAATTAAAAATAAAAATTTTAAATTGCGAAGTTCTATTCCTACATATCTAGCGGGTATTGCTAAATATGTGTGTTTAGAGACCCAAAGAAAAGAGAAAAAACATAAAAATGCTGATTTTAAATATAATCAACAAGTAGAATTATCCCCAAGCCCCGAAGAAATAATTATTGATTTTGAAAAGAAAATATTGATTAGATCATTACTACCCAAATTAGGAAAGAACTGTAAAGAAGTTTTGATGTATTGGGCAAATGGTTATAAAATGAAGGAAATAGCAGAAATGATGGATTATAAAAGTGAAGGTATGGCAAAAAAGAAGAAACATATCTGTTTTAAAGCACTACTTGAATACGTAGTGGAAAATCCTGAGGTTAAAAATTTATTGAAATAAAGTATGAATTATTACAATCAAATAGAAGCCTATAAAGAAGGCAGGTTGAATTTGGAAATGCAGGAAGCATTTGAATTAGCTATGAAGAATGACCATCATTTGTCCAATTTGGTAGGGGAGTACCATACGGGAAAAAAAATAGCAGAAGGTTTGTTAGAGTTAGATGTTATGGAAACAATCAATAGTCTTAAAGATGATCAAAACGTTCAAAAATCTTCAGAAGTAAGGCAAAACCATATAGCCAAAATGGAAGATGTGCCGAAAAAAGAAAACTCAATGCTGATATTCCTATTCAAAATATTAGTGGGTACTTGTGTTCTTGGTTTTTTAGTTATTGCTAGTTTGAAACTTATGAATAACACAACAAATCAAAAACAACAAAAAGAGCGTGTATGGGCTACATATGTCAAACCTGTTAATCCTAATGCGACTAAATCTGGATCTGTCAAAAGTATGAATGCATTTGAAAAAGGTAAGTATTATTTTGCTCTGAACGATTTTAATCAAAGTGAAAAATGGATAAAATCTTTTTTGAAAAACACTAGTAATGTTGATTCTCTAAGTATGGGCTATTTTTGGCTTGGTGCTTCACATATCGAACAATGGGAAGTTGAAGAGGCAATACAAGCATGGAAAAAAAGCAATGAAAAAGAGAGTAAAGAAAACTTGAAAATTTTACAATCCAATTAGGAATGTCTATAAAGAAAAAGTTTCTGTTATATTTATTATTTGAATCTAAATCTTAAGAAATTTGAGGCAGATTTTGATTTTTTATGATCTCAATCTTCTTGCTCTTCCTTTTTACCTACTTCAATAAGCTCTCTTGGTGTACCAAAATGGTATGCCACGGAGATAGCCATAAATACATACCTATCATTATCACCAGGGTTGCCCCTAACTGTTCCAGTTGGATAATTTATAGCCTCAGTTCCTAACCATTCGCCAGTTCTATTGCTAAGAATAGCAGCTTGTGGTTTGTTAGCATCTATAAATAATTGAAGATTGACATATTCTTTACTGACATCATCAATGTAGTCAGTAAATGTTATTCTAGGCACTATTTCAAATCCAATATCCAACCTTGTAGTTAGTTTGAATTTCAAACCTATTCCCATTGGAATATTTATTTGTGTAAGGCTATATGGTTTGTCATAACCAAGAAGTCCTTGTCCTTCTGTTCCTAATGGTTGTAATCTGACAATTTGACCATTGTATATGGTGTGAGGGTCAAAATGAAAGAGATTAACTCCAACGGAAAAATACCAATTAATGCCATATTTGTCAAAAAATGGCAACAGTTTATTTATATTAAACTCAGTCCCTATGCCTAATTCCCAAATAGGAGAAACAAAACTTAAGTTCCTTATTCTTCTTCCATCTATTGGCGATTCTGAATCTCTACCTGCTATTGTTCCAGTTAAGTATTTACCATATATTTTACAATGGCTATGAAATTGATAACCAACTTGAACACTCCAAGCGGTCTTGCCTGGTGATAAACTGAATCTATTTGTGCTTGGTGATAAGTCACCTTGATAATATGTAGACCCGATTAGAAACTTTACATCAACTTGAGCCTTAGTACTTAATGTGCTAAGGCATATCATTATTATATATGTAATGTTTTTTAACAATTGTTATTTGTTGTTCTTTCATTCAAAGATGGTGAAAAATAATGAGGTTTTATAAATAGAAATTAAATAAAGTAATATTTGTATATTAATTGCACAAATTGTACACATTTAATTAACAAACCAGTGATAGTGAATTAAATATAGAATTTATATATTATCAAATTTGTAGGTGTTAGTTATGTTGCAATTATTCTATTTGACTTTCAATTAATCCTTCGGGAAGCTCCATCTCAATAGTTTTCAACTCAATATTGATGTCTATAATCATTGCTGCATGTAGTGGAATTAGAATGTCATTTTCTTTGATGTATATTACAGCCATTGTCTGTTGTGGATATTCTATAATGTCAGCTATAGTACCAATTGTTTGCTCGCTATTTTTAATTGTAAAACCAATTAAAGTTGGAGTGTCAATATTGTTGGTTTCTTTTTTTGAGATATCTTTTTGTTTTAGAAAAAGTTGAGCCCCACTGATTTTTTTTGCATCTTCTGGATTGTCTAAATCTTCAAATTTTACAAGAAAATTTGAAGATTTATCAATTTTTTCAATAAA
The DNA here is from genome assembly GCA_036479655.1 of Saprospiraceae bacterium. Lineage (GTDB taxonomy): Bacteria > Bacteroidota > Bacteroidia > Chitinophagales > Saprospiraceae > CAJXUU01. The sequence goes on along the minus strand of JAZGFO010000210.1, from coordinate 22,466 downwards.
GTAGGGAATAGTATCCCCTCTAAAATCTACAAACCAAACATCAGTATTACAAAGGTCGTCTAGGTACTTTTTTTCAGCATGAACTTTTACAAAACCTTTTGTTCCAAATGGTTTTACAAGTTTTCCAACTTTGATTAAATTCATTAAAATTATGATTTAATTTTGGTGATAATTAATTGTACATAATGTCTATATTCTTATTGAATAGAATAAGCTACTAATTTTTGAGTAATAATAAATCCTTTGTCTGCATTACTTAACCAAGGTGCTGCATTATCTTTTCCATTTAGTGAAGCAAAGCACTCAGAATGACTTTCTATTAAACCGATGTTTCTTGCGTAGCTTTCAGTAGATAACTTTTTCAATACAAAATTATCATCTTGATCAATATGTGTAATATTTACTATTTTATTATAACTAATGTCTAATACTGTTTTATCATCTGCAAGTACCATTGCATGTTTCCAATCTTTGTACAACTCATATTTGTCTGGACCAACTTGTACTTCTCTTTCCGAATCAAAAAATAAATTACCATTCCAGCTAAGATTGTTTTCAATCGGAAATATCATTTTGATAAACCTAATATTGTTTTCAGTTTTTGTAGCCCTTCTTTCACTTATACTCACTGTCCAGTTATTAATAAGGTTCCAAGGCCCATCTGGTGAATTACTGAAGCTGCGTGCTAATTTGTATTTTTTTTCGTCACCATCTTCGCTTAGCAATCCTACGACTTCTTCTTTTAAATATGATGAACTTTCAAATTTGGTGGATCCTCCTGAGATTAAGAAGGTAGAGTCTACTTGATAAGTCCATTCATTTCCAACAGTTAAGGGGTAGTATTCATAACCATATTCTACATTGAAATTTTCTGTCTCAGAACTGCAACTGATTAATAACAGTATTGATATAAAAGCTAATAGTAGATGTTTCATGGCTTAAGTTTTTTTTAATGCTCTTCTTTCGATATTAAACTGACAATTGTATCTATATATTTTGTGATAGCCCACTTTTAGCTATAATTCCTCCTCCAACTACATCCTCCCCTTCATAGAAAACAGCAGATTGACCTGGCGCAATACCTTTTACATGAGCGTAAAATTCTACTTCTATATGACTATCGATATTTCTAATTTTTGATAGGGCTCCTGGGTCATTGTATCTTACCTGTGTAATTACTTCAGTATGATCAGGAATTAATTCATATTTCATTAAATTGATTTGACCTACTTGCATTCCATTTCTCATCAAATCTTCAACTTGACCTAGCATTACTACGTTGGTTTCTGCATTTATATCTGTTACATACATCGGTTTACCAAATCCTTTTCCTAAGCCTTTACGTTGTCCTATAGTGTAGAATGGGTAGCCATCATGTGTTCCTAATACATTACCAGCTTTATCAACAAACGCCCCTCCTGCTACTCTTTTTTCAAGACCATCGACTCTACGTTTTAAAAATCCTCTATAATCATTGTCAGGGACAAAACAAATCTCGTAGCTTTCAGCTTTCTTAGATAATGCTTCATACCCCCAATCTTTCGCCATCTGACGTATTTCCGGTTTAGTATATCCACCCAATGGAAAATTGCTCCGACCAAGACAATGTTGGTCTAATCCCCATAAAACATAACTTTGATCTTTATGGTCATCTTTTCCTTTCGAAATGTATTTTCTACCATTTTTCTCATTGATTCTTGCATAATGTCCTGTAGCAATAAATTCACAATCCATGGCATCTGCACGCTTGATCAGAGCACTCCATTTAATATGAGTATTGCAGAGGACACATGGGTTAGGTGTTCTACCTGCCATATATTCTTCTACAAAATTATCTATTACATAATCTCCAAATTCTTCCCTAATATCTATTATGAAATGATGAAATCCCATATGGACTGCTACTGCTCTAGCATCATTTATACTATCAAGACTACAACAGCCAGTTTCTTTTTTAGACGAGCCGCTACTTGCGTAATCCCATGTTTTCATAGTTATTCCTACTACTTCATATCCTTCATCATGCAGCATCATAGCAGCTACAGTGCTGTCTATTCCTCCACTCATCGCTACTAGTACTCTTCCTTTTTTACTCATACTGTTGTATATAGTTTGTATTTGATTGAACTGCAAAATTAATCTATTTTTTTTGTAGCATGTGTATTGTAGATGTTTTTCTTCAATGATATTTTGTATTTAGAATTTATGTTTTTATTTGTTGTTATTTATTTTAGGTTATAACTCAATAAAAAAGAGTTAATTTGTCGTATAGTAACATTTATTAGATGATTTATCAACTTATTTTGTGACTTTATGTTACGTTTACGTATATATTATGAGTGACACACTCAATTTTTTTAATTTATAAAATTTATATAGAATGGCATTTGAATTCACAGATAGTAATTTTGAAGAAAAAGCACTTAGCGGAGGTGTATCAGTAGTTGACTTTTGGGCAGAGTGGTGTGGACCTTGTAGACTAATAGGGCCAATCATTGATGACTTATCAAAAGAGTATGAAGGTAAAGCAATGATAGGTAAAGTAAATGTAGACGAGAATCCTGAAATTTCAATGAAATACAGAGTAAGCTCTATTCCTACGATATTATTTATCAAAGATGGAGAAGTTGTTGATAAGCATGTAGGTACAGCAACTAAAGCTACTTTAATAAGTAAAATAGAGGCACATATGTAAAATTGTGTTTGTAATGATAATTTAGCCTTCAAGCTTGATAGTTTGAGGGCTTTTTTATTTACTTTTATCCCATAATACAAATATATGAAATTAGAATCTTTTAAATCAGTACTTTCAAGTTTGAAAACATTAAGTTTTCAATTACCTAATGGTGACCTTGTGCCTTCACATTTTCATGTAACAGAAGTCGGTAAGATTACTAAAAACTTTATAGATTGTGGTGGAGTTATTCGTAATGAAGAAGTAGTTAATTTTCAACTTTGGCAAGCTGATGATTATAATCACAGACTACATCCAGAAAAGTTAATACATATCATCGAATTATCTCAGCAAAAATTGGATATTGGAGACTTAGAAATTGAAGTTGAATACCAAGGAGAAACTATAGGGAAATTTGGTCTTGAAAATGATGGTAATAATTTTTTATTGATTACAAAACAAACAGATTGTTTAGCTCGTGATAAGTGTGTAGTGCCCGAAAAGAAAGAAATTATAGGCATACCCGTAATCTCAAATTCTTGTTGTACATCTGATACTGATTGTTGTTAACTAAACATAAAATACTATAATGAAAATAGCCGTATTCCCAGGGTCATTTGATCCTATTACTAATGGACATATTGACCTTGTTAAGAGATTTATTCCTTTGTTTGATAAAATTATTGTTGCTGTTGGTATCAATTCTGCAAAAAAAGGATTGTTTACTTTAGAGCGTCGTTTAACTTGGCTTAATGAAGTATTTAAAGACGAATCCTCAGTCAGTGTTGATAGTTTTAATGGTCTTACAGTAAATTTCTGTAAAAAGAATAATGCAAAATATCTTATCAGAGGATTGAGAAATGCATCTGATTTTGATTATGAAAAAACAATTTCCCAGTTAAATAATATCATTGGTGATAATATTGAAACTGTCTTTTTAATTTCGAAACCAGAGTTTTCACATATAAGCTCTACAATAGTTAGAGAAATTGTAAAAGGAAAGGGAGATATTACTACTTTTGTACCTAACTTTATCGCAGATGATATTAATGAAGTAATGTGATATTGTTTTATTATTGAAAAATTACCTAACTAAAAATTATAAGAATTATGTCAAACGCATACTTTGATGTTCCCGTAGCTACTAATGAGCCAGTATTATCATACGCTCCTGGATCCCTCGAAAGAGAAGATGTAAAAGAAGCTTACGATACTTTACTTAATGCACATCTTGAAGTCCCAATGTATATTGGTGGTAGAAGAGTGAAAACAGACAAGAAACATAAAATACATCCTCCCCATGATCACTCAAAAGTTATTGGAGAATATTCAGAAGGAGATGCTACTCATGTTTCAGCAGCTATTGAAGCTGCTTTAGAAGCAAAGTTTTCTTGGGCATCATTACCATGGCAAGATAGAGCTGCAATATTTTTAAGAGCAGCTGACTTATTAGCTGGACCTTATCGGGCACGGATGAATGCCGCAACAATGCTTTGTCAATCTAAAAATGTATACCAAGCAGAAATAGATGCAGTTTGTGAATTGTGTGATTTTTTAAGATACAATGTCCAGTTTATGATGGAAATGTATAGTGAACAACCAGAAAGTTCTCCAGGTGTATGGAATAGAATGGAGTATAGACCACTCGAAGGATTTATCTTTGCACTTACACCATTTAATTTCACTTCAATTGCTGCTAATCTTTGTGCAGCTCCTGCCTTATTAGGCAACACAATAGTATGGAAACCATCTGGACCACAAGTCTATTCGGCACAGATAATCATGGAAGTATTTGAAGCTGCTGGATTACCTCCAGGAGTTATAAATTTGATATTGGTGGACGGACCAACTGCAGGTGAAGTGATATTTAATCATAGAGATTTTGCGGGATTACATTTTACTGGAAGTACAGGTGTATTCCAAACATTGTGGAAAACAATCGGTAATAATATTAAAAAATACCGTTCTTATCCAAGAGTTGTTGGAGAGACTGGTGGAAAAGATTTTGTAGTAGCACATGGTTCTTCTGATCCTGTAGAAGTTGCAGTTGGACTTGCAAGAGGAGCATTTGAATATCAAGGTCAAAAATGTTCTGCGGCCTCAAGAGCTTACATTGCTAAAAGTATTTGGCCTGACGTAAAGGCTAATTTAATTGCGGATGTTAAAAGCTTCAAAATTGGTTCTCCAGAAAATTTTGGTAATTTTATCAATGCTGTAATTGACGAAAAATCTTTCGATAAAATCAGTAAATACATTGACAATGCTCATCAAGCTGATGATGCTGATATTTTGGTAGGTGGTACATATGATAAATCAAAAGGTTATTTTATAAACCCAACAGTGATATTAACGACTAATCCAAAATATGTGACTATGTGTGAGGAAATATTTGGGCCAGTACTCACAATTTATGTTTATGAGGACGAAGATTTTGAAGAAATATTAGACATCGTTGACGAAACATCACCATACGCATTGACTGGATCAATATTTAGTAATAATAGATATGCTACAGACATTGCAGTGGATAGATTGAAAAATGCTGCTGGTAATTTTTATATCAATGACCGACCGACTGGTGCTGTTGTTGGACAACAACCATTTGGTGGAGCTAGAGGCTCGGGAACTAATGATAAAGCTGGTTCAATTTTGAATTTACATAGATGGGTTTCTCCAAGGACAATCAAAGAAACATTTGTTCCAGCAAGAGATTACAGATATCCATTTTTAGGAGAGTGATCGTGTACTAATAAAACAATAATTACATAGGGTAGGTTTGCCCTATGTGATTATATTTTGAGTTATATATTTTGCCTAAAGACTTATGACGACTTTAAAGCCATTTTGTAGATTAGAATGGCGAAAAGATCTTTACTCCATTTTTATAAAAACTTAATCCCATGTCAAAAAAAATAGATCTTGATTTTAATATTAATGCTGACGCAATGCATTTGGCTGTTTCCAAAATGAATAGAAGATTGGAAGTTGTACATCTTGGAGGAGGTAAGGTTAAGATTGAAAAACAGCATGCTAAAGGTAAAATGACAGCTAGAGAGCGAGTAGCTTATTTATTAGATGATGAAAATGATTTTTTTGAAATAGGTGCATTTGCTGGCTATAAAATGTACAAAGAACATGGTGGATGCCCAGCTGGAGGAGTGATTACGGGGATAGGTGAAGTTCAAGGCCGCTTATGTATGATTATCGCTAATGATGCAACTGTAAAGGCTGGTGCATGGTTTCCGATAACAGCTAAGAAAAACCTAAGAGCTCAAGAAATTGCAATGGAAAACAGAATCCCATTGATATATCTTGTCGATAGTGCAGGAGTTTATTTACCAATGCAAGACGAAATATTTCCTGATAAAGAACATTTTGGAAGGATGTTTAGAAACAATGCCAAAATATCAAGTATGGGTATTCCACAAATTTCTGCAATTATGGGGAGCTGTGTTGCAGGAGGGGCGTATTTGCCTATAATGTCTGATGAAGCATTGATTGTAGAAGGTACTGGATCAATATATTTAGCAGGACCTTATTTAGTGAAGGCCGCAATAGGAGAAACAGTTGACAATGAAACACTAGGTGGAGCAAATACACAATGCGATATTTCGGGAGTTACTGATTACAAAATGCCTGATGATCAAACTTGCCTTGATACAATCAAAGAATTAGTAGATAAATTGGGGCATAACACAAAATCTGGAATTGATAGAATAATAAGTAAACCACCTATCGACAATCAAGATTTATGTGGGTTCTTTCCAGAAAACAGAACAAAACCTTATGATACAGTAGAAGTACTCAAGAGGATTGTCGATGATGGCAAACTAACTTATTATAAAAAAGATTATGGCAAAACAATAATAACTGCTTATGCTAGAATCGATGGATGGAGTGTAGGTATTGTAGCTAATCAACGATTGGTTTCTAAAAATGGAAAAGGTGAAATGCAATTTGGTGGCGTTATTTATAGCGATTCAGCAGATAAAGCAGCAAGATTTATTATGAATTGTAATCAAAAGAAGATTCCTTTAGTTTTCTTTCACGATGTTACAGGGTTTATGGTAGGTACTCGGTCAGAGCATGGAGGTATAATCAAAGATGGTGCAAAAATGGTCAATGCCGTATCAAATAGTACTGTTCCAAAGTTTACAGTTATTATGGGAAATAGCTATGGAGCAGGGAACTATGCAATGTGTGGAAAAGCATATGATCCTCGCTTGATAGTCGCATGGCCAACAGCCAAAGTTGCAGTTATGGGTGGGACACAAGCTGCCAAAGTATTAGCACAAATTCAAGTATCTTCATTGAAAAAAAAGGGAGAAGAAATAGACAAAAAAGTACAAACAGAAATGTTTGAAAAAATTAAAAAAAGATATGATGACCAAACGACTCCATACTATGCTGCCGCAAGACTCTGGGTCGATGCTATTATAGATCCTAAAGAAACAAGAAATGTACTTGCAAAAGGTCTTGCTATGGCAGATAATTCAGAAATTGAAAAATTTAACGTAGGCGTTTTTCAAGTTTAATATATTTATATATATAAATTGACCCAACCTTTTTTATGATTGTAACTGTCTAAGTAAATGTATGTACATATTAATTACTTATAACAACAAAAACAATTTATAATGAAAAAATTTGGTCTTTTTACAATGTTATTATTGCTGATGTTAACATCTTGTCAAGATGATGAATGTAAGACAAGCAAAGAAGTCTTCCAATATGATCCTGTCTATAAAACTTTAGAGGAAATAGAAAAACCAGAAATAAAGGTAGATATCAGTCGAGCGATAAAAAATCCTGGAAAAGTTTACTATATCGGGAATACACTATTTGTAAGTGAAATAGGAGAAGGTGTTCATATTATTGACAATACGGACAAATCTAATCCAGTCCCATTATCATTTTTAGAAATACCAGGCAATATTGATGTGTCTTTTAGAGGAAACAGTCTAATTGCAGACAGTTATTTTAATATTCTATTTATTGATATTTCTGACTTAGACAATCCAGTTGTAACGTCATCTATCAATGATATCAAAAAACAGTATTATCATTTTGATAAAGAAAAAGAAGCATATATTGTAGATTATACTTTGTCAAAAGTACACAGAGATTTACCATGTAATCATCCGTTTTTTAGCAATCCTAACAGATATTACTATGATGATGTATCTGTATATAGTAATGTTAAAGATGGTAATGTATTTAATGATGTATTTACAGAAGGAGGTTTTTCGCCAAATACTTCAGGTGGTAGTCCAGGTGTAGCTGGGTCAAATTCTAGCTTTGCGTTAGTTGGAGATTATTTTTATTTTATTCATAGAAGTGAAGTAGAAGTGTATAATATTACTGATGTAGATTCTCCAATATTTTCGCATGGTTTTACAGTAGATTGGAATATTGAGACATTATTTCCATATGAAGATAAATTATTTATTGGAGGACGTACAGGAATGTATATTTATGATAATTCTGACCCGTCAGAGCCAGTATATTTATCAGAATTTAATCATGCTAGAGCTTGTGATCCAGTATTTGTAGTGGGTAAAACAGCATATGTAACCTTAAGTTCTGGTACAAGATGTCAAAACTTTAATAATCAGTTAGACGTTATTGATATTTCAAATATTTTAGCGCCAGTACTTATTGAGTCTTATCCTATGTATAGACCAAAAGGACTCTCTATTTATGACAATACACTTTTCTTATGTGATGATAAAGCAGGACTAAAGATTTTTGATGTTTCAGATAATACGATGATTAAAGAAAATAAATTATCCGCAATTAAAGGACATACTTTTATTGAAGTTATCCATACTTCTCCAACAGAAATTATGGTGATTGGTCCTGATGGCATATTTCAATATGATGTAAGTGATAATAGTAACCCTAAGTTATTGAGTCAAATGAATATTGAAGATTAATAAATAAACTATATTTCACCAAAAGAAGATGATATTACACAGCTTCTTTTGGTGAATTTTTAAAAGAAAGCATAATGAAAAATTTAATTATTATTTGTCTTTTATTCTGGGGGGTTAATGCTAATGGTCAAGACGATAGTGAGTTAAGAAGTGGCACTTCAATTAAACATTTAAATATCGTTCAAGTTAAAGGATTGTTTGGATCGATAAAAACTGGAATAGAATTAGATTATAAAGCTTTATATGCAGTATCATCAAAGTTTTACCTTGGATGGGGAGTTGGAGTTGGCAGCTATGATGCTTCGGCAAGAAAAATGTTTGTACCGATAACTGGAGAGTTAATGGGAGATTTACTGGAAGGTAAAATAGTACCATTTTATTCAATTGGTATTGGATATGGAATAGGACTACCTGAGGAAAAGCAATTTGCTGAATCTTCTCCTGGTGGAGTTAGATTTGATGCAGGATTTGGAATAAGGGCTAAAGGTACTGAAGCACAGCCTTATTTTAAAGTAGGTTACAACAGACAATATGCTTCATATCCTGGAGTGGATGATTATGGAAATGTAGATAAAAACGTTATTTACAAAAGATGGACAATAGTTTTAGGCGTAATATTCTAACCCAAAAACACCTAAAAACTAACAACTCCTACAACCTACAACCCAACACCTAACACCTACAACCTAACATCTACAACCTACAACCTAATTAAAAATCAGAGACAACCAGTCCAATGCTTTTCAATCCTCTTTCCTTTAAAGTCTTAAAAACCTCTTGCCACCCTGTGGCAGATTCCGTAGGGAAATTTACTATTGATATTATTTCCCGTGTGCCATCCTCATTTAATCCCATAATAATATAGAAACATTCATTTTCGTACCTATTCCCTCTTTTAAGTTTTACAACAATTCCATCTATGTACAATGCCAGATAATGTTAGTCAAGTTCTCTATTTCTCCAACTCTCCATTTGCTCATAGAACCCTACATTTATTTGGCTTATTTTACTTTTCGAGTAATGTCCTCCATATATTGTATTCATTACATCTTCAATATCTCTGGTTGTTAACCCTTTACTATACATTTGGAAACTTACTTCCTTTAAATAACTTTCCTGTTCTCTAAACAGGGCTAATATAGTAGGCACAAATGTACTGTTCCTATCTCTTGGTACTCGTAATTCAATTTGATGTCCATGCCCAAAGACATTTGCAATTCGATAACCATTTCCTTTGTTTGTTTCCCATATTCTTTTAAATGTACTGCTCTTTCACTTAGCATAAGACTGTTTAGAACCATTTGTAATATATCATTTAGTCCATTTTCTTTCACTAAAGGAATAAGATTAGATGGTGTAGCATTTATAACTCAAGCTACACATGAAAAAATGAAAGGCACCAAAGTTAAAGCAGAAGATTTATTATTAAATATTACAGGGGGGCTATTGGTAGGTGTTGTATTGTCCCAACGGATTTCGGATACATTTTATCACCAATCTTATCGATGGTTTCTGCTCTTTCTCCCAAAGTAAAGCCAGGATTAAAAGGAGCGATTTGCTCCATTAGATTATCTACTAATTCACCTGCTAATACTGTGGGATACCCAGGAATATCATAAAATAGGCTTTTTGGGATATATCTCCGTTAATTGTCCACCAGGAAGTGGCAAAGCATCTATCAAATGACATTTCAACTTCAATAGCCCAGCTTCAAAAACTGTAAATAATAGCTGTTGCATATATTACTTGAATCTAAGCTTCATATACAAATCGTTAATAAAACAAGTAATGATTTGTGAAAAAAAATAAGGACATACTATATAATGCTTATGGTGAAATAAGTCTGTATAATCCTTAAATCTACCCCATATATCAAATAAAAAATATATTTGGTAGAATAAATTGTCTGTTTAACTTACTATTTATTTTTTTGCGTGATGTTGACGGCTGCAAAGATTATATTTTTTTTAGTTTTGTGTCAACAATGAATTAATAATAAATTTAATAATAATTATGAAAAAACTGTTTTTAATCATTTTTCTAGCATCGATAAATTTAGTTTTGAATGCTCAGATGAATAAAATCGAATATCAAGAATATACACTTGATAATGGCTTGCATGTAATTTTACATCAAGACAAATCCACACCAATTGTAGCAGTATCTGTTATGTATCATGTAGGTTCAAAAAATGAAAAGCCTGATAGAACGGGTTTCGCTCACTTTTTTGAACATTTATTATTTGAAGGATCTGAGAATATAGAAAGAGGAGAATATGATACTTATGTGGAAAAAGCGGGAGGCACACTTAATGCAAATACTTCATATGACAGAACATACTATTACGAAATACTACCGTCAAATCAATTGGCACTCGGATTATGGTTAGAGTCAGAAAGAATGTTGCATGCCAAGGTAGAGCAGAAAGGAGTAGATACTCAGAGAGAAGTGGTAAAAGAAGAAAGAAGACAAAGGATTGATAATCAGCCATACGGAAGTATCCTTCAAGAATCTCTTAAAAGAGCGTATAAAGTGCACCCATATAAATGGCCAATTATAGGATATATGGAACATTTAAATGCTGCTGAAGAGCAAGATTATAAAAATTTCTACAATGATTTTTATACACCTAATAATGCTGTATTGTCAATTGCTGGAGACATTGATTATAACGATGCTAAAAAATTGATAGCTAAATATTTTGGTGCTATCCCTATCAAAACAAAAACGGTATATAGACCAACCGCTGTAGAACCTGCAATGGCAGGAGAAGTAAGAGATACTGTATATGATAATATTCAATTACCAGCTGTGGTAATGACTTACAGAATTCCTGCCCAAGGAACACCAGACTACTATGCAGTAGAAATGTTGGGTACATTATTGTCACAGGGTCAATCTTCAAGATTGTACAAGTCATTAGTGGACGAACAACAGAAAGCATTATTTGTAGGTAATTTTTCTTTAGGATTAGAAGATCCTGGCGTAGCGATTGCATTCGGAATTACAAATATGGGTGTTGATATTTTAGACCTTGAAAAGGCAATAAATGCAGAAATTGAAAAAATTCAGAATGAATTAATCTCTGATAAAGAATTTCAAAAATTAAGGAATCAAACAGAAAGTGATTTTATAAGTGGCAACTCAAGAGTCGCTGGTATTGCAGAAAGCTTGGCAAACTATCATATGTATTTTGACGATACTTCGTTAATAAATAATGAGCTGAAACGTTATTTAGCAGTTACTAAAGAAGATATTCAAAGAGTAGCTAAAAAATACTACGATAGCAATAATCGAGTTGTATTACATTATTTACCAAAGCCAGTAAATCCATAAGATTATTTAAAATCTTGAATTATTTTTAAATAGACTAAAAAAAATAAAATGCAAAAATTTTCTATATATATATTATTAATGAGTTTCGTCTTTGTCCAATGTAGTAAGAAGACAACTGATGGAATGGTTGACAAAACCAAAGAAAAAATGTCGAAAGTAGATCCAGCATTGGCATGGAGAGCAGGAGCTCCAGCAGCAGGACCGGCAAGAGATATAAAATTAGGTGATTATACTTCGTTTGATTTGGATAATGGACTTAAAGTGATAATTGTTGAGAATCATAAATTACCTAAAGTTTCTTACCAACTTTCGTTAAATAATGATCCAATACTAGAAGGAGATCAAGTGGGATATGTTTCATTTGCTGGTACTATGATGGGGCATGGCACATCGACTAAGTCAAAAGCAGATATCGATGCAAGTATTGATTATATCGGAGCGAACCTAAATACATCAAGTAGTGGTATTTATGCAAGTTCATTAAAAAAACATTCGGATAAATTATTAGCTATTATGACGGATGTATTATACAATCCTTCTTTTCCAAAAACAGAATTTGATAAGTTAAAAACACAGGCTTTGTCTGGTCTAGCTACTTCAAAAACTGACCCGAATACGATGGCTAGTAACTTGGCATCAGTACTTAATTATGGTAAAGAACATCCTTATGGTGAAGTAAGAACTGAAGAATCAGTTAACAACATCAGTTTGGACAATTGTATGCAGTATTATAACACTTATTTTAAACCTAATAATGCTTTTTTGATAGTTGTAGGAGATGTTAATACTGAAGAAGCAAAAACACAAGCAAAGAAATATTTTGGAAAATGGAAAAGCGGAAAAATTCCTACTTCCACATATAAAAAACCGAACCCAATAAAAGGTGCTAATGTATCATTTGCAAATAAGGATGGAGCAGTACAATCTGTAATTAATATAACATACCCAGTCGATTTGAAACCTGGGCAAAAAGACCTCGTGAAAGCAAGAGTAATGAATAACATTCTTGGAGGTGGGATTTTTTCTGGAAGATTGATGCAAAATCTTAGAGAAGATAAAGCATATACATATGGTGCAAGATCTCGACTGTCATCTGATGAATTAGTGGGCGATTTTGTTGCTTTTGCAAGTGTCAGAAATGCAGTTACGGATAGCTCAGTGACAGAGTTTATCCATGAAATGAAAAGATTGGTGAATGAACCCGTATCTGCTGAAGATTTACAATTGGTAAAAAACTCTATGACAGGTAGCTTTGCAAGATCATTAGAATCTGCTCAAACAATAGCTAGGTTTGCTAGGAATACTTACAAGCACAATCTATCGAAAGACTATTACCAAAACTATCTGAAAAGACTTGAAGCTGTATCTATTGATGATGTGTCTGCAATGGCCAAAAAGTATATTCGACCTGAAAATGCTAACATTATTATTGCTGGTTCTAAGGATGATGTTGCTCATACGTTGAAAAAATTTGATGCTGATGGAGTGGTTGACTTTTACGATGCTTTTGGTACAAAATTGGAAGATGTGGCAAATGTTTTACCAACAGGATTAAATGGAATGACAGTAATCAATGATTATTTTGAATCTTTAGGTGGCATGAAAAAACTAAAGGATGTCAAAACAATGGTTTCTAAAATGACAGCAGAAGTTATGGGGCAAAAGATGAACATGGAAATGGGGCAAAAAGATAATAAATTGTTTTACATGGAAATGTCGATGGGAGGTAATGTTATGCAAGAACAACGATTTAATGGTGTGAAAGGAAAAATCGGTGGTATGGGACAAAATCAAGTAGTAACCGAGGGGGATCAATTTGATTCGATGAAAGATCAAGCAGTAATTATTGGACAGTTAAATTATTTAGATGGAAAACATACAATCAATCTGAAAGGAATTGAAAATGTTGGAGATCAGAAAGCGTACAAATTAGAGATAATAAAACCAGGTGGTAAAAAATCTTACGAATACTATAGCGTCCAGAACAACTTGCTAATAAAATCAACTTCGACTCAGGAAGTACCTGGATCTGAACCGGCAACAATTACCACTGAATATGAAGATTACAAAGAAGTGAGTGGTGTGCAATTTCCACACAAAATCACTTTGATTGGAGCGATGCCATTCCCATTAGTAATGATTGCTGATTCTTATACTGTAAATGGCACAATCCCAACAGAAAAATTTAATGTAGATTAGAAAACATTAACTTAAAGTAATATGTACTATTATTATTGAATAGTATTTAGAGTTATTAGAGCCAAGTGATTTTCGCTTGGCTTTTTTTATTAAGTATTTAGTTTTTAGAATATATTAATCTTTACATCTCAAACTTTATATTAAATTTGCACCAAAATAAATAATACAAATGAAAAATATATCAGTAATTGGGGCGGGTACTATGGGTAATGGTATTGCACATGTATTTGCTATGAATGGATACAAGGTAAATCTTATAGACTTGTCGCAAGAAGCATTAGATAAAGCAGTCGGTATAATAAAGAAAAACCTTGATAGAATGGTAGCCAAGGATAAAATATCTGTAGAAATGAAAACGGATACACTTACCAATATTACTACAATGACAGATATGAATTCTGGTGTTTCCAATGCGGACTTGGTAGTGGAGGCAGCAACAGAAAATGAAGCTTTAAAATTAAAAATATTTAGAATGTTGGATGCCGCTGTTCCTGCATCAGCAATATTAGCAACGAATACATCGAGTATCAGTATTACTAAAATTGGGGCTGCTACAACTCGCCCTGATAAAGTAATAGGAATGCATTTTATGAACCCAGTACCGGTTATGAAGTTGATAGAAATCATTAGAGGCTATGAAACTTCAGATGTAGTAACAAACACGATTCTGGAGCTTTCAAAAAACATAGGTAAAGTACCTACAGAAGTTAATGATTATCCTGGGTTTATTGCCAATAGAATATTAATGCCGATGATTAATGAAGCAATATATAGCTTATATGAAGGGGTTGCAGGAGTCGAAGAAATCGATACAGTAATGAAATTAGGAATGGCACACCCAATGGGACCTTTGCAATTGGCTGATTTTATTGGACTCGATGTTTGTATGGCAATATTAGGTGTTTTGCATGATGGGTTTGGTAATCCAAAGTACGCTCCTTGTCCATTGTTAGTAAATATGGTAACTGCTGGAAAACTTGGAAGAAAATCGGGAGAAGGATTTTATAATTATTCTGGTGGTGGAAAAGATTTGGTTGTTTCACAAAAATTTATGTAGAATTAGATCGCTATCAATAAATTGTAAATGTAAGGGATGTTTTACTAAATCCCTTTATAACCCATATCCTCTACAGCTTTCACTTTTTTCATAACTGCAGCAGTAAGATTGGCTTTATACTTTAGTATTTTTTCTTGTATTTCTTTGTCAGCAACACCTAAGATAGTAGCTGCTAGAATACCAGCATTTTTACCACCGTTTAGTGCAACGGTAGCTACAGGAATACCACTTGGCATTTGTAGAATTGATAATATAGAATCCCATCCATCTATGCTATTACTGGATTTGATAGGTACACCAATAACAGGTAGGGGAGTAATAGATGCAACCATACCAGGAAGATGAGCTGCACCACCTGCTCCAGCGACAATTACTTGAATACCTCTTTTGTGCGCATTGATGGCATATTCATTCATTCTTTGTGGTGTTCTATGTGCAGAAATCACAGTTAATTCAAAAGGAATATCCAAATCTGTTAGGAATGTAGCTGCATCTTTCATTATCGGAAGATCACTATCCGATCCCATTATTATACTTACTCGTGGATTGGCCATATTGTTATATTTTATGTTGTTACTTTTAAAACAGATTTTAGTTTTTTAGCTTTGTTTTTAGCTGTGTCCAAATCTTGAGCTATAATTGTAGCATGTCCCATTTTGCGAAACGGCTTAGTCATTTCCTTACCATAGATGTGAATGTTTGCCCCGCTAATATTAAGTGCAGCTTTTATACCATTATACTTTGCTTTTCCTTGATGTCCTACTTCACCTAATATATTTACCATTACTGATGGACTAGTCGCTTGGGTATCTCCAAGAGGTAGATTCATAATAGCTCTAAGGTGTTGAGCGTATTGAGAAGTAAGATTGCCTTCTATAGTTTGATGTCCACTGTTGTGGGGTCTTGGAGCTACTTCGTTGATAATAATGTTACCACCTTTAGTAAGAAACAATTCGACAGCTAACAATCCGATGATCCCCATTTTTTTTGCTATTGATTCTGCTAATAAAGTAGCATTTTTTTGATCTTTTTGACTTAGGCTAGACGGAGAAAAAAGATATTCTACAAGATTGGCAGTAGGGTGAAACTCCATTTCAACTAATGGGAAACTTTTTATTTCTCCAGCTGGATTCTGAGCAACAATTACAGATATTTCTTTATCAATATCTACTAATTGTTCTAATAAACACGGACGGTTTAATAATGATTTAAGATCTGCTTTAGATTTTATAATTCGTACACCTTGCCCATCATAACCATCCGTTCTTATTTTTTGAACAAATGGGTATTGCCACGTATTGTTATTAACTGCGTCTATTACTTCTTGAGCATTTTCGAAAAGTTGAAAATATGAAGTTGGTATATTATTTTCAACATACCAAGTTTTTTGTAATCCTTTGTCTTTTATCAAATCTAAAATATGAGGTTGTGGATATACTTTTATTCCTGATTTTTCCAACATATATAAAGCCTCAGTATTGACAGCTTCAATCTCCACAGTAACAATGTCCATTTTACTTCCAAAATTTAAAACGTCTTCTTTATTTTTAAAGTCACCATAAGTTACATCTGGACAAATAGCAGCTGCAGGGAAGCTATCATCTTTTTCTAGAACATTAAGTCTAATTCCAAGTTTACTTGCTTCTTGACATAACATTTTACCCAATTGACCACCTCCAAGAATTCCAATTTTTTGATCAGTCATATTTAAATAGAATTTAATTCTTCGAAAAATCCAGTTTTTCGGTTCTTTTTCACATTATTAGCTCTAAACCATCTGCCATTCATTGATATATATACACCAGAAGGCAAAGCTTCTGTGTATGCTAGAGCGCTTCCTAAATTAAAAAATCCATCTGAGGAAGTTCCAAATGCAATAGGTACCATTGCTCCAGTTAATACTATAGTTTTTTCGCTAATATCAGCAGCTTCAAGAGCTTTTGCCGTCTCGACCATTGTATCTGTTCCATGAGTAATCAATATCTTACGTGCCTTTGTAGATTGACAATTATGTTTTATTATGTTTCTATCTGCCTCAGTCATTTCTAAGCTATCAACCATCATTAATGTTTTAACATCAATATCTAAGGTACATCGCCCTTTTTCAAACATTCTATTTAAGTGAGTATCTTTAAAAAACAGTTCTCCTGTAATAAAGTTATATTCTTTATCAAAAGTCCCTCCTGTTACATAAACTTGAACTTTTTCGTTCGCCATTTTTGTGGTTTTTAATTTTACCGCTCAAAAATAGTTATTTAAATCAATATTTATATCCTTCTTTAGATAAATAAACATTTTGTCTAATGGATTTTAAACCTCAGCACAAATGAATATTAAAAATAGATATAGTAGATAGAACCTGCTACATTAATCTTCATAATATTAATAATAAAGTGACATAATGAATCATTATTCGTCTTTAAGGTTCATGTTAGGTATGATATTTGATTATTGTACCTTTGTATAATATTGATTAATTCATTGCTAGGATATTTTTTATACAATAGATGAAAGTATACTTTAAAACTATGAAAATATTTTTTGTGATCATCTGTATGATGATTTCATATAATTCCATTGGGCAAAATGTTCTGCCTGATGAAGTTGAGATATCATATTTTTGTAAGCATAAGCCACTAAAAACCGTTTTAAATGAATTAAGTCAGAAATCTAAAGTCTCCATAAATTTTAATCCTCGGAGAATTCCTGGAAATAGCAAAGTAACTATCAGCGCAAAAAAGCAAAGATTAGGAACAATACTAAATGTCATATTAAATAGTAGACGATGCAAATACGAGATTATTGGTAATCAAATTGTTATTAGTAGAAATAAATTAAAAGATAAAGATAGAGATTTAACTATCAGTGGTTATTTATCTGATGATTTATCTGGAGAGATGTTAGTTGGTGCAAATGTATATCTGTTTGATAAATCAAAAGGTACGCAAACTAATGAATATGGTTTTTACAGTATCACTTTAAATAAAGGTACTAAACGAATGTACTATTCTTATCTTGGATATACGCAATTAATAGAAGAGATATATTTACAACAAGATACTGTATTAGATGTCTCACTGAAGCCAGATGTCCTTTTAAATGAAGTGATAATTCTTGACGATGTTGAAAATCAAGAAGAACCGAATACATTTTCTGAAAGTAAATTAAATATTGATAGAATATTGACTTCAAATTCTTTAGGTGGAGAAGGAGACATTATAAGATTAATAGGTATGATGCCTGGTGTAAGTAGTGGAGCAGATGGATTAGGTGGGATAAATGTAAGAGGAGGATCGGCAGATCAAAATTTAGTCCTATTGGATGGGGTGCCAGTATATAATGTTGGTCATGCTTTAGGTGTGTTTTCAATTTTCAATTCTAATGTAATTAAGAATGCTAAGCTTATTAAAGGAAACATCCCAGCTCGATATGGTGGAAGATTATCTTCTGTATTAGATATTAGAACAAGAGAAGGTAATAATAAAAAACTTAGTGGTGACGTCACATTGTCTGCGTTGGCTGCAAAAGCAACAATAGAAGGACCAATAGGGAAAGCTGGGAGTAGCTATATATTTTCTATGAGGAGAACATATCTTGATCCTTGGATTAAGGCCTTGACAAAATTTCAAAATGATCAGAATGGAGATGATGGATATTCTTCTTATTATTTTATGGATTTTAATGGAAAGTTAAGTTTTAAGCTTAATAAAAAGAACTCTTTATTTATAAATAGCTTTTATGGCAAGGATGTTTTTTTAAGTAAAAAATCATCTTTCGACACAGATGGTGGAACAAGTATAACCAATGATTCTGGAACAGATTGGAATTGGGGTAACAATCTATTTTCTATAAAACTTACTTCTCAATATTCAAATAAAACATTCGGCAGACTTACTGCATATTATACAAAGTACAATTTTAACTCTTTCGAATTTGATTCATTCAACCTTCAAGATAGCATCTCAGAAAAAAGAGTATATAAAGCGGGGTATTTCAAATCTGGAATTAATGATTATGGTATAAAGTACGATTTTGATTATATCCCCAATACTACACATCTATTAAGAACAGGGATAGGTCTTATTCGACATGATTTTAGTCCAGGATTAGTCTCTATTACTAATGCAGATGATATATTTGACACTACTGAAGAAATATCTGAAACTAAAGTAAAATTACAAATCTCTGAACCTAAAATATTAGGGTATGAGTTATATGGATTTTTAGAAGATGAGCTTTCATTTGATTATGGTACAACAATAAATTTTGGACTGCACTCTAATTTAACAAAAGTAGATACTACTAATTATTTAAGCTTGCAACCACGTATTGCACTTCTTTCAAAATGGGATAACGGATTTTTTAAAGTCGGAGTGTCACGGATGAGTCAGTTTTTGCATTTGCTATCAAGTAATGGTTTAGGACTACCGACAGATGTGTGGTTACCTTCTACAAATGTATTAGCTCCGGAAAAATCTTGGATTACTACAGTGGGATTTGGTTATTACAATGCTAAAGGATATCGATTTGGTATTGAAGGGTATTATAAGCAATATGATGATTTGACAACATATGCAGAAGGAAATGTAGAACCAATTAGTGCAGATACAAATTGGGAAAAATTATTGCCAGTTGGAAATGGAAATGCTTATGGACTTGAATTTTATTTTGATCGTATAATCGGGAGAACAACTTGGAATGCAAATTATACACTTGCATTTTCTAATCGTAACTTCAAAAAAATTAATAATGACGGGGAGACTTTTGATTTTAGATATAATAGAAAGCATAGTGTGAAAATTGGTTTTTTGCATAAAATTACTGATAATACAGAGTTTGTTTTAAATTGGGAGTTGTCAAGTGGTAATCCGATCGCAGGTCCTTCAGGTGATGTGATACTTTTAGAAACACCAGACGGACCAATATTGACAGTTGTATTTAGTGAGAGAAATGTAGATAAATTGCCATTGTATCATAGATTAGACTTTGGTTTTAACTTCTATAATAAGTATAAGTGGGGTAGAACTAAACTTTCTTTAGGAGTTTATAATGCTTTTAATAGAAGTAATCCTTTCTACATTGACATTCAAAATACGGCAAAAAACCCAAATAAATTTCAAAAGGTCGAATATTCAATATTACCGTTAATTCCTTCAATTGGGTACTCTGTTTCTTTTTAAATCCTATTAAGTACTAATTGTCAATATTTTATATATTAATTATTGTTGTTTTATTAAGGAAAATACTTTGTAAATGAAAAATGATTATATATTTCAATCTTTTTTTGACGGAAATGTGACATATTGTTGTTTTTTCGTCTTATCTTTGTACCAATCAAGACAATAAAAATGAAACAACTAAGTTTTATTCTATTACTTACTTTTTTTGCTATTCTTACAGGATGTGTAAATCGAATTGATATTACAGATGAGGAAGAATCAAAAATATTTGTCACATGTGAAATGGTGAGAGGGGATAGAGTTGTTGCATATGTTAGTACTTCTAATAACCTTAATGGATCTAATTCTATATTATTTCCTGAAGATGCTCAGATTAATATTTTCCCTAAAGGTATTGGTGTTACAGAAAACATATTAGAGTTGTTGTATGATAAAGAACATAATTACTATATTTCTGCACCCCATATACCTACCAACGATTTTTTATTCCCAGGTAGAACATATGTATTAGAAGCAAGAATTAATAATAGTGTTATTAAACAAATATATAGCAAAGCACAATTACCTGTTGGTAATACAATCGATACTATTATAGTTGTAGAAAATGAAATTCCATATAATGATGGAATAAATGATTTTTGGCAAGGTACTTTGAATATTAAGTTATCAGAACCTTCGATTCTTAATCAAGAAAATTATTTTCATTTTTTGCTTAATGATATCATGACTACTGAAACAATTGATTCTGAAGGTCAATTGTTTTTCGATCATGAAGGAGAACCTCAGAATCTTGAATTGATAAGAGTAAATAAAGGTGTATTTGCTGTTACAGAGTTAGCTCACAAAGATGGTTTTTTTGTGAAGTATAGTGATTTGATAGACGGACAATTAGAAGTAGTGTTAAGGTCAAGTATTCCTATTACTGAAGAAAATCAAGTTACAAAACATATCATATCTCATCTAATGTCTATTAGTGAAGATTACTATGAGTATCATATTGGAAAGAGTAATATTATTGAAATTAGTGAAACAGTGTTTTCTGAACCAGCACTTTTAAGATCAAATATAGAACAAGGTATTGGTCTGTTTTCAGGTAGTATCCAAACCAATCAAACTATTCACTTAGATTACTAAATATCTCTAGTCGTCTTTTTTTTTTATTATTTCCTCATATTGTATCATTTCTTATTATAAGTAATTGAATAACTATTAGGTAATGCCTTTAATATATTCTTACGATTATAGACCTAACTTCATTTTCCGAAATGGACATGTAAACACTATTTTTCCATATTTATTTAGAAAAGTTAAAACTATTTTTACTTCGAGAGAAAGATATAATACATCTGATGATGATTTTATTGATTTAGATTGCATATTTAGTAATAATTCTCGTTTGGTAATTCTTTGCCACGGATTAGAAGGAAGCAGTGACAGTCAATATATACAACATGTTGCATCAACTCTGAGTAGTGATAAATGGGATGTAATAGCAATAAACTTCCGATCTTGTAGTGGTGAAATGAATAAACAATTACACATGTATCACTCAGGGCATACAAGTGACCTACATGGTGTTATACAATTTTATCAAAATAATTATCAATCGATATCGATTATTGGTTTTAGTTTAGGTGGAAATGTTGTCTTAAAATATGTTAATGATGATATATTTGATATCTCGAGCAAAATAAAATCCATAGTTGGTGTATCTGTACCATGTGACTTAGAAGGTAGCGCTGAAATAATTTCTCATTGGACTAATAAAATATATGACAGCGGATTTTTGAAAACATTGAAGCGAAAATTAAGACAAAAACATAATTTATTTCCTGATGAAATTGATTTAGGAGTGTTATCAAAAGTAAGCTGTTTGTATGAATTTGATAACTTGTTTACGGCTCCTCTTCATGGGTTTATTGATGCGAAAGATTATTATACTCGTTGTAATTGTCTGCAATTTTTACAGAATGTAAAAATACCTACTTTACTAATAAATGCATTGGACGATCCCTTTTTATCAACAAAGTGCTATCCATTTGATTTGGCTAAAAGATTAAAATATTTATATTTTTTAGCTCCTA
>JAZGFO010000209.1:0-25107 GCA_036479655.1 Saprospiraceae bacterium | reverse complement strand
ATTTTTTTCTTACCTTTCTTTTGTTTTTCAAGAAGTTTTCGTTTACGAGTAATGTCTCCACCATAACATTTGGCTGTTACATCTTTTCTTAACGCAGAGATGGTTTCTCTTGCAATAACTTTTGCACCAATTGAAGCTTGGATTGCAATCAAAAACTGTTGTCGTGGTAATAAGGTTTTAAGTTTTTTAGCAATTTTTCGACCAAAACTCTCTGCTTTCGTTCTATGTACTAATGAAGACAGCGCATCTACAGGATCTCCATTCAATTTCATATCTAATTTGACTAAGTCAGATGCTCTAAAATCTATCTGAACATAATCAAATGAAGCATAACCTCTTGATATTGACTTTAATCGATCATAAAAATCAAAAACAATCTCAGCCAATGGCATTTCAAATGTTAATTCTATTCTTTCTTGAGTAAGATATGTTTGCTTTGTTAATGTACCTCGTTTATCCATACACAAAGTCATAATAGTACCAATATACTCTGGCTTAGATATTATTTGAGCTCTTATATAAGGTTCTTCGATAGAACTAATTTGTGAAGGGTCAGGTAAGTCGTTAGGTGTATTAATCTTAAGTTTCTCATTTTTAGTGTTATATGCAAAATAAGATACATTGGGTACTGTAGTAATAACCTCTTGATTAAATTCTCGAGATAATCTTTCTTGAATTATTTCTAAATGAAGCATTCCCAAAAAACCACATCGAAATCCAAAACCTAAGGCAATGGATGTTTCTGTTTCGAATACTAAAGAAGCGTCATTAAGTTGTAATTTTTCAAGACTATCTCTCAAATCTTCAAAATCATCATTATCAATTGGATAAATACCAGCAAACACCATAGGTTTGACATCTTCAAAACCGTCTATCCCTAATTCGCAAGGATTGGCAACGGTGGTAATCGTATCCCCAACTTTGATCTCTTTACTCTGCTTAATACCTGTAATAATATATCCTACATCACCCGCAGACACTACATCTTTTGGTAATAAATCCATTTTTAACACTCCAACTTCATCAGCATTATATTCGTTGCCAGTATTTACAAATCTAACCTTTTCATTTTTGTGTATCTTACCATTAAGTATTCGATAATATGCAATAACTCCTCTAAAAGGATTAAATACAGAATCAAAAATTAATGCTTGTAAAGGAGCTTCAGGATCACCACTTGGTGCAGGTATCCTATCTACAACAGCATCCATAATATCTTGAATACCGATTCCTGTTTTACCACTAGCGTGAATAATATCATCCAAATCACAACCAATTAAATCAATTATCTGATCAGATACTTCCTCAATCATTGCAGATTCCATATCTACCTTATTTAAGACAGGTATAATATCTAAATCATGTCCTATAGCCAAATACAGATTAGATATTGTTTGAGCTTGTATTCCTTGAGAAGCATCAACAAGCAATAATGCGCCTTCACAAGCAGCAATTGATCTTGAAACTTCATAAGAAAAATCAACGTGACCTGGTGTATCTATTAAATTAAAAACATATTGCTTTTTATCAGTATGTAAATAATTCATTTGGATAGCATGACTTTTAATAGTTATTCCACGCTCTCTCTCTAGATCCATATTATCCAATGCTTGATTTTGCATTTTCCTTTCTGAAATAGTCTGTGTGAATTCTAATAACCTATCCGATAGTGTACTCTTGCCATGATCTATATGTGCAATAACACAAAAATTTCTAAATTCTTTCATATAGCACAAAGATAGAATCTTTTTCGATTTTGATATTCCATAATCAACAAAAATGAAAAATTCAATAATTCATACTAAATTAGCTGACAAATGATCTTTTTGCAATAATATAATCTCTAAAAAGGATAAATCTAAATCAATCATCTTGATATTCATTTTCTACAAATTTAATATCGCTACAATTTATTAGTAAAACTTACATAATATCAATAATATTAATATCTTTACTGTCACAATATTGTTGATTAACTAAAATTTAAAACTATGACAAAATTTGAAGAAAAAGTAGAAGAATACTACAAAATAATGACTGGGGATTTAAACCAAAAAGGTGTAGATAAAGCATTATTAACAAAGGTTACTGAAGGAGTCGGTGCAAATATATTTAAAGCAGATGCATCTAAAGTATCAACAACTGACCCTGAAGAAGTAGCAAGAGTTAGAAATAGCTTCTTAATTGAAAAACTTGGTTGTGCTGATAGCCCTAAATTAGATGCGGCAATAGAAAAGGTTACTAATATTTTTGGTAGCAGTAACAAATCAAAGCACAGAGCAATTTTTTATTACCTATTAGTAATAGAATTTAATAAAGAAAGTGTATACAAATAAGCAACAGCTTATTATAATTATAAAGGAGGCTACTGATTTTAATCAGTGCCTCTTTTTTTTTGAAAAAAAGCTATAATTTTCATTTGGCTTAATTATCTTGCCATAATAATTTATAATTATTGATAAAATGATAAAAGATACTTATCAAATACCAGATAAAGCTACAGAAGGTGAATATAAAGAGAAGGGAAGTAAATTTTTAGCTTATCTATTTCCTGTAATTTCGACTTCTGAGGTTACCAAAAAATTAGAAGATATAAGAACTTTACACCCAAAAGCAAGGCACCATTGTTATGCCTATAGGTTAGGTATAGATGGTGCACAGTATAGATCCAATGATGATGGAGAGCCTTCGGGCACTGCTGGCAAACCAATATTAGGACAGTTATTAAGTCATCGAATAAGCGACACGCTCATCATTGTGGTTAGGTACTTTGGAGGAACAAAACTTGGTGCATCTGGTCTAATAACAGCATACAAAACTGCTGCTCATGAATCATTACTTAAAGTTAATAAAGTAGATTTTATTCTTTGTCATACTTACAAACTAAATTTTAGTTATAGTGAAATGGGGCATGTAATGAATGTAATTAAGCAGATTGGATTAGATATTCGACAAAAATCGTTTGATAATCAGCCAGAAGTAATAGTTGAAATTCCAATCAGTAACAGTAATAGTACAATTATTAGGTTAAAAGCAATGCTGCTAAATGTCAGTTTAGATCAAATAGTTGAAAAAACCATTGTCCCATTTTGTGCAATCACAAAATTATAACTGATGATAAACGTAGGTATTACAGGTGGTATAGGCTCGGGAAAGACAACAGTTTGCAAGATATTTGAAAGTATAGGAATCCCTATTTATTATGCAGATTTTGAAGCCAAACGGTTAATGTATAAAAACAAAAACTTAAAGCAAAAAATAAAAGACTTATTAGGTAATCAAGCATATTACTCCAATGGTCGACTCAACAAACCTTATGTGGCAAGTATTGTTTTTAATGATAAAAAAATACTTAATTCCCTTAATACGTTAGTTCATCCAGTGGTTACTCAAGACGCAACAAATTGGAGTGCTAAACAAAACTCAAAATATTGTATCAGAGAAGCAGCGCTTCTAGTTGAAAATTCATCTTACAAACAGTTAGATTATCTTATTGTGGTCACTGCACCTATAGAAATAAGAATAAAACGTGTAGTCCAAAGGGACAATACAGACATCTCAAAAGTACAGTTAAGAATTAAAAATCAATTGTCAGAAAATGAAAAGGTAAAAGTTGCGGACTTTGTTATTGATAATGGTGGTGAGATATCTCTATTTCATCAAGTGTGGAAAATACATCAGATTTTAATATCTTAATTATATATTACTTATGTTTTAAAAGACAAAATAATAAGTAGTCTTTTAATTAACTTGTTTTGTTAAACATTTTTTTTATCTTAAACATCAAACTCAGTATTTTATCTGAGTCATATTTTTTTGCAAATCGAATCCTACAAATATGAATGAAACTAAAACCTTATTTTTAACAATTTTAACATTCTTTGTATTAGGTAATTTATCTTTTGCTCAAGACCTACACTTTACAAATAATATAATAGTACCTACCCTCTTCAATCCTGCACAAACAGGTGCTTATGTAGGTAATATCAGAGCAGGATTGATCTATCGTGATCAATGGAGACCTCAAATATCTACCCCTTATCAAGAAGCAATGATATTTGTTGATTCCCCTGTCATGTTTGGATTTACAAAACAACACTGGGTTGGTGTCGGAGCCACTTTGTTCTCTGACAAAGCTGGTGCACCAGGTCAAATGTGGAGTGGATTCTATCCTGGGGTATCCTACCATATAGGGTTTGACAAGAAATTTAGAAATGTATTTACTGTTGGTGTACAATATGGATTTGCTAAAAGGGATTATAATTATGAAGGTTGGGTATCAGAAGACGAAACACTGCTAAGTGTAACTAGTCCAGATCGAGGTATAATAAAAGATCTCAAAGCCAGCTATAGTGATTTAAATGTTGGTCTATTATTCAAAAGTAAAATTGATAAATATTCTCGATTTGAAATTGGAGCATCATTCATTCATGCGCTTAGTCCAAGTTTTAAATTTTCTGGAACAGGAGGTAAAAACGAAATCGGTCAACGTATAAATTTCCATACATTATATAGACGAGCAATAAGTGCTCAAATGATATGGGAACCGTCATTGTATTTTTCTCAAATGCCCAATGTTTCTAATATTCAAATACAACTTAGAAATGAATACTTGTTAAAGAAAAAAGGTGATTTTGCGATCATTACAGGTATTGGTTATAGAATCGGTGATGCATTACAATTACTAACTGGAGCTCGTTATAAAGATTGGTTATTTTCTCTATCTTATGACCAAGGAGTCTCAGGATTAGGGGGAGAATTAGTAGGTTCTGCTTTTGAATTAGGTGCTCAAAAGAGATTTATTATCAACAAAAAACCAAAAGTAAAGCCTATAATATATTGTCCAAGGCTTTAACATTAGTTTGGATTTAGAAAATCACCATCTATTATTGAAAAAACATCAACAATGAAAAATAAACTATTAGCAGCAATAATTATATGTCTCTTTACTTTTAATATTGGTAAGAGTCAGATGCAAACTTTAAATAAAGAATTGCCATGTGTAAATAAAACGTTTAAAGTCTACGCACATGTAATCTTAGACACGCTTGGAGTTGCAAATTATACTGCTGCAATGCTTGAACAATCTTTAATGGAGACCAATCAAGTTTTCGCAAATATCTGTGTACAATTTGAATTATGTGGTATAGACACTATAACTAATTATGAATTTGATGTAATAGAAAACAGTGAAGAATCTGATGAAATTACAACTCTATACCATCATAAAAACAGAATTAATTTTTACTTAGCTTCATTTTTACTTGCACCACCAGTTTGTGGTTTTGCATCCCTTGGAGGAGTGGCAAATCCTACAAATGGAATTGTGTTTTTAAAATGTCCTGGTTCTGGAACATTGATTCATGAGTTAGGCCATTTATTTGGTTTAGCTCATACTTTTGGTGGCGCCGAATTAGTAGATGGATCTAACTGTGAGACAGAGGCTGATGGTATATGTGATACTCCTGCTGATCCGTATTATGCTGATCCTGAAATTACATGGGAAAAAGATTGTGAATTTGTTTGGGAAGAAAAAGATTCGAATGGAGAATTTTACCAACCTGACATTGGTAATTATATGTCTTATTATTCATGTCCTTGTGGCTTTTCGAGACAACAGTATCTAAAGATGGCAAATACCTATCTTAATTCTAATCGTAAAATGTGGTAAACATGACTAAGAAAATAGAATACACAGCGATAACAATTATCCCTCAAAGCAATATTATAAAAAACATGAAGTATATAATAATTACAATTCTTTTACTATTTTCAGTTACTTTCTCCTTCGCTCAGAATGCAGATATATTAAGTGGATGTGCACCACTATCTGTATCATTTACAAGTCCAAGTCAGTCCACATATTTTTGGAATTTCAAGGATGGAGCAACTTCAGAAGATCAAAATCCAAATCATAATTTTATTGATCCGGGTACTTTTGTAGTAGAATTATTTGTTACAGAAGGAGGAACAAAGATTGGAGAAATTGAAATTACCATTTTTGAAGACCCAATTATCAATTTGGCAGCGACTTCAGATTCTGGTTGCAGTCCATTTCAGGTTACTTTTACAGATGAAAGTATTGTCGGATCAGGCATAACAATTACAGGGTATTTATGGGATTTTGGAGACGGAAACACTTCAAATCAAGAAAACCCTACCCATGTATTTTATAATGAAGGTACATTCGACATAACATTACAAATTGAAACTTCATCACCAAGTTGTAATTCGACTAAGGTCTTTGAAGATTTTATAACAGTGGCTGGCAATATAGATGCAGGCTTTAGTCTTGACAAAACTGTTGATTGTATTCTACCTGCTACATTTACAATTACAAACGAAACAACTGATAGTGATGGATATACTTATAGTTGGGCATTTGGAAATGGAAGTACATCTATTGATTTTGATCCTGGCTCAATAACATTTGACACAAAAGGGATATATACAATCGTAATGACAGTAAATAATGGTCAAGGTTGTGAAATCACATTATCAAGACAGGTTACCGTTGGCCCACCTACGATAATGCTTGACTTTCCAGATACTGTATGTTTGGGAGTTTCGGTTTTTCCTTCTAATACAACAACCGCACTATCTCATAACTGGTCGTTTGGCAATAATGGATTTCCACAGACAAGCAATGCTAGATCTCCTGAAGTAAGATTTGACCAAACCGGATTACAAACTATAACCTATTCTGCTTTGATGAGCAATGCATGTAAATCAGATACATTTTTTACTGCATTTGTAGAAGACCCTAACGCAGATTTTACAATTTCTCCATTTACGTTTTGTGGAGATCCTGCTAATTACGTTTTTACACATCCTAATTCCAATCATTTAGATTACACATGGACAATAGAACGATGGATATACGTAGGTGATGGTAAGCATATAAAAATACCACATGATCGAATAGAAGGAGGATCATCTATATTAAATTTTGAGTATGACGTTGCAGATAGAGATTCATTCTATATAGCCAGACCTGATACATTTATAGTCACACTTGATATTATCACAAGAAATGGATGTGCTGCAAAAGATTCTGCATTGTTTATTCATAGAGCGCCAGAAGCTCATGCATTACCCGATGTTTCGAGAGGTTGTGCTCCATTAACTGTAACTTTTGAAGATTTGTCATTATCAACGGAACCAATAATTTCTTGGGAATGGGAATTTGGTGATGGAACTACTGCATCTTCTACAGTTTCTGAAGATATGACACATACGTTTGATCAGCCAGGAGAATACTGGGTCAACTTAACTATCGAAAATGATGTGGGGTGTAAACATAGAGCTGATGGAATAAAAATAATAGTTGGAGAAAAAATATCATCAGAATTCACTTTTTCTTCTAAGGAAATTTGTCTCTATGATTCTGTTTCTTTTGAAGCCAATAACATGGATCCTCGCATTGACGCTTATCATTTCGATACAGATGAAGGTAGGAATGGTCATTGTTTTAAAAGTACAAATACAACGCACCAATTTATTCATGCTCCAGGAGTATATCCTGTCACATTAGAAATTGAATATAATGGTTGTTACAATACGATTACAGCTACTGATAGTATTATTGTCAATGGTTCTAAGTCAAGAATTAAATATATGACAAACTGTATCGATCCATATACTGTAATGCTCCAAGATAGCAGTGTCAATGCAAGTTCTTCAATATGGTATATTGATGGTGACACAATAAATATGGATAGTATTCCAGAAGATATGTTTAATTATACATTTGACACGACTGGAGCATATACTGTTTTTCTAATTACGGATGATGATTCTCCATGTAGTGCTGATACTAGTCAAGTGACTATATATATTAAAGATATAAAAGCAGATTTTGATATCCCAGATAAAATATGTGCACACGAAGAGCTTATTATCAATGCAAGTAACAGTATTGATGTAGATAATACATGCAATAAAGGCTACAATTGGCATGGAATATCCACTCGACCTAGAATGATATCCGAAAACAATGTTACAGTAGCATTTCCACCTGGGGACTTTGATATAAGATTAATAACAGAAGACGTGAATGGATGTAAAGATACATTGGATAAGATTATTGAGTCCTATGGTATTAATTCAAATTTTGCTATTGACAAAGAAAAATTTTGTTTTCCAACAACATTATCATTTGATGACCAATCAACTGCAGATACTACAATTGTTGGCTGGGAATGGGATTTTGGTTCTACAACTCAGAATCCTCAAAATGTGCTATTCGCTGAGGGTTCTGTAAATTCTTTTCCGATTCAGCTAATAGTAAGTGATGTATTGGGCTGTAAAGATACACTAACCAAATTTTATGATACATATGCGCCTACTACTGATATTACTTTTACACCAGGAAAGGTAGTATGTCTAGGAGAGTCTATTGGATTTCAAGCTACTGATTTTACTTCTGAAGGGTCATTTCTAAATTATCAATGGGATTTTGGTTCGATGGGAACAGATACTGTTCAAAATCCGACAATAGAGGTGACTGAATCTGGTATAACGGAAGTAACGCTTATTATTACTGAAGATTCAACAGGCTGTAGAAATGAATACAAACAAAACATTCAAGGGATAATACCACCAACGGCAAGCTTTGTTACCGACCCCGTAAATACGGATGGATTGTGCCCACCAGCAATTGTCAACTTTCTCAATACCTCTACAACTGATGGTCAAGTTGGCTATTTATGGGACTTTGGAAATGGAACGGCAATAACAGGCATTAATGTATCCTCAGCACTTCAGAATGGAACAAATAATATCAGTCTAATAGTAAACTCCATATATGGATGTAGTGATACAGTAGGTCAATCTATAACATTATTAGGTCCATCTGGTGATTTTGTGACTGACAAGGATAGAGTTTGCAAAGGAGAAGAAATAATATTTTCATTAAGTGATACTACGAATGTTTCAGATTGGGAATGGGATTTTGGAACGGGTTCAACAACAATGAATGTTGATAATATTCCACATGCATATGACCTAAGCACCCAAATAGGAAATACTTTTGCCTCATTGGTATTAAAATCAAAAAATGGATGTGATACAACAATAAGCAAACAGATACATTTTCATGATGTAGTAGCCAATTTTGAATACATTCAAGATACCTCTGAGATATGTAATAGAGAAATCATATTTAATAATGAATCAAAAGGTGCATCAGATTATACATGGGATTTTGGTAATGGAGACTCTTCAACAGACGAAAATGTAACCTACACCTATTTTGATTCAGGGTCATATAATGTAAAACTTACTATTTTTGATGAAGTCTCTGAATGTAAGGATGAAGCAACTGCGTCAATAATTATTACAGCATTAAACAAAGCGATTTTACCAACAGTGTTTTCGCCTAACAATGATATGATTAATGACAATTTTGATATAATTATTCCAGAAGTCGAAAGAGAATGTATCAATGTTATTAAATCAAAAATATACAATCGGTGGGGTAATCTTATCTATGATAATACATTGCCAAATGAAGGATGGAATGGCAAATATGATAATGGTGATGATGCTCCTGCAGAAGTATATACATATATATTGGAAATAGAATACACAAGTGGAGAAATAGAAATATTTAAGGGTACCGTTACACTAATTAAGTAATGGTCAAAGGAGATTAAAGATCACATACAAAATAATCAAAATATAGTAAAAGAGAACACAGAGTCCTGTCGAAGAGGTAACCATTTTTGTTTATATTTTTTTTTATAAATTTGTACAAAAGACAAAACCAAATCTTATGTATAAACACATTTTAATTGTATTTTTAGTAATTATCACAACTACATTATCTTCTCAGGATAATTTGATTCAAAATGTTTATAATAGAAACACCACTACATTGAATGGTAAGTGGCATTATATTATTGATCCATACGAGACAGGTTATTATAATTATCGTTGGGTAGCATTTGATTCTAATGAAAATCAAAAACACTGGTCTAATGCCTATTATAACAATGCAAAGGCTAATGTACCACAAGAACGAATCGAATATAACTTTGATTTATCACCAACACTTGCAGTTCCTGGAGATTGGAATTCGCAAGACGACAAACTACTATACTATGAAGGTACAATATGGTGCCGAAGAATGTTTGATCATAAGAAAGTAAAAAAAGGGAAAAGGGTATTTATCCATTTTGGGGCAGTTAATTACAAATCTGAAGTATATCTCAATGGAGAAAAACTAGGCATACACATTGGAGGATTTACACCATTTAACTACGAAGTGACAGACTTACTCAAAGAAACAGATAACTATCTCATAGTGAAAGTGGATAATTCTCGGTCAAAAGATGCTGTCCCTACTCTCAATACTGATTGGTGGAACTATGGAGGTATAACTCGAGATGTACAATTAATAGAGACTGCAGCTACCTATGTCAAAGACTATTCAATACAATTAGATAATAATAATCCGCAACAAATTATTGGATACGTCACCCTTGATGGTATGCAAATTCCCAAAAATATAATCATAGAGATCCCAGAATTATCTTTAAAAGAAACTATAAAAACAAATGGGAAACATACTGTCAAAGTAAGCTTCAAAAGAGGAGATATGACATTATGGACTCCCGACAATCCAAAATTATATGATGTGACCATCTCTACATCTGATGATGCAAAAATAACGGATCATATCGGATTTAGAACTATAGAAGTAAAAGGAATAGAAATCCTCCTTAATGGAATACCAATATTCCTAAAAGGTATATGTATGCATGAAGAAAATCCAATAAGTGGAAGACGGAACTACTCTGATGCGGATGCTCTTGTATCCCTAAGTTGGGCAAAAGAACTAAATTGTAACTTTATGCGACTTGCCCACTATCCTCATAACGAATACATGGTAAAAAAGGCAGATGAAATGGGCATGTTAATTTGGGATGAGATACCAGTATATTGGACAATTAATTTTCATAATGAAGAAACATTGAACAACGCCAAAAATCAGTTAACCGAAATGATCTCAAGAGATGAAAATCGAGCGAGTGTAATCATTTGGTCTATGGCAAATGAGATCCCAGAAACAGATCAAAGAAATAAATTTTTGACCACTCTTATAGACCATACAAGAGCAATGGATGGATCGAGACTTGTCAGTGCTGCGCTCCAACATCATACAGAAGATGGAGTAAATATTATAGATGATAAAATTGCTAAAAAAGTAGATGTCGTAAGCTTCAACCAGTATGTTGGCTGGTATGGGGGCAAACCATCTGATTGTCCCAATGTGAAGTGGAAATTCACAAGAAACAAACCAGTAATAATATCAGAATTTGGAGCAGGAGCATTAGCAGGTTTACATGGTGACAAATCAGAAAGATGGACAGAAGAATATCAAGAATATCTTTATGAACAAACATTGATAATGTTAGATAAAATAGAAAACCTAAGGGGGATTTCTCCTTGGATATTAGCAGATTTTAGATCACCAAAACGTAATTTGCCTATTATACAAGATGGATGGAATAGAAAAGGACTACTATCTAATACTGGCAATAAAAAATTAGCTTTTTATACTTTACAAAAGTGGTACGAGAGTAAATAAGATATGAAAGCAAGGACTGTATTCCTTAGTGCACTCTTATTAAAAATGATTAACAATTATGAAAGTTATAACAAACATTTTTATAGTATTCATTCTAACAGTACTTACGCAATAGGTGGATTAATTTAGTTATTAAATATTGCTATTTTAAAAGTATTCAAACTAACTAAAGCTCGATTATTGATAAAAATCCTTTCTTTTGTCTTAGTATATTTATTCATGACATTTGTAGTCGTCCCACCAATAGCTAATATATTTGGGCGAGTACAACTCGCCAATATCGAAATCCTCTAA
Source organism: Saprospiraceae bacterium (assembly GCA_036479655.1). GTDB lineage: Bacteria > Bacteroidota > Bacteroidia > Chitinophagales > Saprospiraceae > CAJXUU01. The sequence continues at coordinate 13,220 of JAZGFO010000209.1, read as the reverse complement.
TCTGATTCCTCATAACTTTATAACTCCGATACTAAACAGAAATTACGTAAAATCAAAACTAAGAACTGAATTAGTGTTTATTTCAAACTATATGAGTCAAACTGATAAAAACTTGAAAGTTTCATATTTAGATGCTAACTTCCCTTTTATTGACGGCTTTCCTTTATTTCCACATATAAGTCATAACGATGGACGGAAAGTAGATTTATGCTTCTATTATAAAGAAAATGGAATAACAGGAAATATAAAACCTTCAAACTCTGGTTATGGAAAATTTGTAGCACCTTTAAAAAATGAAGTGAATCAAACAAACATTTGTAAAGCTAAGGGTTATTGGCATTATGATTACACAAAACTCCTTACTTTAGGTGGTCGTGACAATTTAGAGTTTGACTTACAAAACACTAAAAATCTGGTTCGGAAAATTATTGAAAAATCAACTACACAAAAAGTGTTAATCGAGCCACATATTAAAAATAGAATGAACCTAAATAATAAAAAGATCAGATTTCAAGGTTGTAGAGCTGTTAGACATGATGATCATATCCATTTCCAAATAAACTGAAATATCAGCATGAATGTTAATTTACGCTAACTTAATACAAAAAAGAGAGTTAAAAGATATTCAATCTTCAAAGGTGCAAGAATCAGAAATATTGATAAATACACAACACTTTACAGCTGAGGTAAGAATTTTATAAAACATAACATATTTTGAAAGGTCACAAAAAAACAAGTCCTATTATTGAATAAAAGAAAGTAATCTATCATATTTGTACTTTTATAAGAAGAAAATCAAAAATGAAATTAACACATATCAACAAAGATGGCTTACCTGGCATGGTGGATGTTAGTGCCAAATCTCATACCGTTAGAGTCGCACAAGCTAGTGGTAAAATATTATTGGGTAAGAAAATAATGAAAGCATTAGCAGAATATGATTATGAAACTAAAAAAGGCTCTATCCAACAAACTGCGATAATAGCCGCAACTATGGCTGTAAAGAAAACTTATGAAACCATTCCCCTTTGTCACCAAATTCCAATTAGTTCTATCAAAGTAATTATTGATCCTACTAAGGACGGTTTTGATATACGATGTATTGCAAAATCCTCTGGACAGACTGGTATTGAAATGGAAGTATTGAATGGTGTATCTGTTGCAGCACTTACGATATATGATATGTGTAAGGCAATGTCACAGCAGATGAAAATTACTAATATTCAATTAGATATAAAAGAAGGAGGAAAAAATGACTACCATCGAAAAGCATAACAAACATCCAAAACTTAAAAGGCCTACTGTTGGGTGTTTTCACCATGCGGAGTGGGCAATATATGGCACTACATGTGGCAATATTGAGCAACTATGGAATGCTATAAACAATGGTATAAATACTAATTTAAAAATTGCTTATATAGATGCTGATCATTCCGAAGGTGTAAAAGATACAAAACTCCAAATAGGTAAAAAGACAATTTCTCAATCTACAATTAGGGAATGGAATACATATGATGACAAACTGAATACAAATCATCTTGATGCTGTTATTGTCAACGGAAATCATTATCAAGCTAATCAGCAAATAGTAGTCTTGGATCCCAAAAAGAAAGATTCTTTGTATAGAAGAATCAATCAATTAGACAATATAAAAGTGATTATCAAAACTGAAGATGATATCGAAATATATGATTTTTTACAAGACAAAATAGATAACGAAACTCTAATTCTGTCTCTGACTGATACCAAAGGGCTTATAAAATACATTAATAGTCAATTATTAAATCTACGACCAAAATTAAAAGCACTAATTTTGGGAGGTGGTAAAAGTCAAAGAATGGGTAAAGACAAATCTCAACTCATATACAACAATAATCGCCCTCAACAGCTCTATATAGCAGACCTTTGTGCAGAATTGAATATAGATACCTATATATCAAAACAACATGACTATCCAGAAAATAAAATCGATCAATACTCTGTCATTAATGACCGTCTGATAGCAATGGGCCCTTTTGGAGCAATAGTGTCAGCCATGATGTATGACCCTGATAGTGCTTGGTTGGTTATTGCATGTGACTTACCATATATTGACAAAGCATCCATCAATAGATTAATCAAAAATAGAGATGCAAGTAAGTATGCAACGGCAACTATTGGTATAGGTAATCCATTTCCAGAACCATTGATAAGCATATACGAACCTAAGATTTATAGTCGGTTTTTACAATTTATGGCACTTGGGTATTCATGTCCGAGAAAAGTATTAATCAATTCTGAAGTTAAGACAGTAGAAATATTGGATAATAAAACCATTACAAATGTCAATACGCTTGATGAAGACAATCAAGTCAGAATAGAAAACAACAAAAAAGCCTAAATGGAAAGATATGTTAGACATATAATACTTGACAAAATAGGTAAAAAAGGACAACAACAGCTTAATGATAGTCATGTGGTCATAATTGGTTGTGGTGGTCTTGGATCTATAGCCGCTCCCTATCTTGCAGGAGCTGGTGTGGGTAAGATTACATTGGTAGATGGAGATATCCCTGAAATTTCCAATCTGCACCGCCAAGTTGTATTTAAAGAAGGAGAAACAAAAAGTAAATCTGAAGCATTAAAAAAACATATTTGCAAACTAAATTCTGAAATTGAAGTTGATGCAATTTCTGAAATGGTGACAAAAGAAAATATTAAAAAAATAATACCAAATGCAACTATCGTTTTAGAATGTACTGACGAAATCTACACCAAGTACTTGGTAAATGACTATTGCCATATCAATCAAATCCCGTTAGTATATGGAGCAATATATAAGTATGATGGCTATGTAACCATATTTTTTAACCAAGACAAAGACAGCATACACCTCAGAGATATCTTTGATAGTCCAAATGATAAATTACCTACTTGCTCTGAAGTTGGAGTAATAAATACTTTAGCTGGAATGATTGGTATATTACAAGCCAATGAAGCATTAAAATATATTGTAGGTATAAAACCAAGTCTAAGAGAATTGCTCTTATCTTATAATATCATCAATAATGAGCAGCTTAAACTAAAGCTAAAAAAGACTTATAAAAAAAACATATCTGACATTTATAAATCCACTAATTACAAGCGTCCATTATGTGACAACGTACCATCTATAACTAGAGATGAGTTGCTCTCTAATAGATCCCAATACAATCTCATTTCAATATTGGAAACTCATGAACACAAGCCGATAGATAATCAAACCATGCATATACCTATGTCGCTAATTACAATAGACAGAATCAGAGCATATGAAAAGAACAATAAAAAAATAGTTTTATATTGTCTGACAGGAACAAGATCAGACCATATGGCAAAACAAATGATGGAAGAAGAACAGTTTGAGTGTTATAGCTTAGAGGGAGGTTTAAATAAAGCGCTAGTTAAAAAGCAATCTCATTAATGTTTATTACAATTACAAGTAAGAGAAAATAACGTATTTCCATTTTTTCTTTGAATTCCGTTTTGCTTTCATTACTATTGGGTCTAATTCTAAATTATTATAATAAATTATATTGCAAATGCATATATTGATGGGTGGATCAGGTAGTACAGGCTCTTCACTTCTAAAAAATATACTTAATCGCCATCCAGATATCTTTGCAGGCGGTGAAACAACTTTGTTTGCAAAGCTATTACCTTATCAAAACTGGGAAAAAGCAAAACGCAAATTAGAAACTAAAGGAATGAAAGGCATGAAAAACCATGGATTTCATCTCTATAATGGAACTCGTTTGATCCAAAATGAATATCTGTGGAAAGAAGGTGCTCTAAAAAGTATGGCAATAACTACAAAAACATTTCCAGAATTTGCAAATCAATACTTTGCAAAGGCAATGGCAAAAAAAAATGCTATCCATTGGTTAGAAAAGACACCTGCAAATGCTGCTTGTTTTAAATATTTCTTAGAAAATTTTGATGATGCAAAAGTGATTCATATAACAAGAAACCCATACGATACGATCGCATCACTAATCAACAGAGGATATCCATTATACTACGCTATATGTATCTATTTGCTCAATACAAGTAGTGGAATTGCAGTAAGTAAAAATATAAATGTACATACAGTCAAATATGAAAACCTAACCAATAATCCGAAGGAAACGGTATCAAATATTTGTGATTTTTTAAATGTCACTTACCATGACAAAATGCTCATTCCTCAGGGTGATAATATATTAGTACCCAAACTAAAAGGCTGGCAGTATGATGAAACTGAAGCAATTGGAAATAAATCTATCGGAAGATTTAAAAAACTATCTCAAGATAAACAAAGTGAAATTATTGCAGCAGTAGATCATATAAATGTAAATACAAAAGGGCTGAAATATTATAATATTGATTGCAAATCAATTAAAGATATTTGCAAGGTATTAGATTATAAATATTATAATAATGAAAATCATACAATCTACAAAATCTTGAAATCTGATCGAAGGATAGACAAATGGAAAAGAATAATTAGAGGTTATCAATCAGGGATTCACTACCCTATCGAAATTAGAAAATGAATATAAAAGAAGTACTTTCAGAAAAATTAGAAGTTCACTTTGACAAAGCACTTGCTGCTCAATATTATCGAATATTAATCGATGACATTTGTGATCTTGAAACTATGCAATTGTCAGATATTAATAAGATTGTCAACCAATTATTAGCAGGCACTCCAATACAATATATAACTGGTAAAGCACCATTCTATGGGTATTTCTTTAAAGTAGATTCAAATGTATTAATCCCAAGGGCTGAAACTGAAGAATTGGTATATACTATCGAAAAACATTTAAAAGAAAAGAAGATTACCACACCATCTATTTTAGACATTGGCACTGGATCGGGTTGTATTCCGATTACGCTTAACCTTCTTTTTAAAGATGCTAATATAACAGCCCTGGATATCAGTAAAGAAGCAATAATAGTCGCAGAATCAAATAATATAAAACTGGGAGCTAATGTCAAATTTATAACCCAAGATATCCTAGTCAAAAATATTGCCCTACCTAAGTATGATATCATTGTAAGTAATCCGCCATATATACCATACAATGAACAGTCATTAATGAGCAAAAACGTATTGGACCATGAACCTCATATTGCACTTTTTGTAGCCGATGAAAATGCGCTAATTTTTTATAAAGCAATTTTCGAGTTTAGCAATATGCATCTTAATAACAATGGAGCTATATTCCTTGAATGTAATGAATATAATGCTCAAAATGTAAGATCAATTTTTGCCGAAAAATATAATTGTACAATAATTAGAGATATGCAACAAAAACAAAGAATATTGAAGGCCGTTACTAAAAATTAAATGATTTCAAAATCATCATAATTAGAATTGTTGATGTTATTTAAAGCATCAATATAATCATTATGCATAGCTTCAAATCTATTTTCTACTCGACTTAAAAACGCATCACTTAGTATTTTTTGCACATCAGAAACATTGCCAACACCTGAACCATCTCTAAATATAAAGGACTGCGCTAAAAGGCGATTTTCTATCTGTATAGTGACTCTTTCACCGGCTTTTAATACTGATATTTTATAATTTGGATGTGGAATTTCTCCTATAATTCTCATTTTAAATTGTATTTATTGAATATTCTATCAGATATAAGTTGATATAATTTGGCATCAGATTTATTCAAGAGCTTGAGGTGATCATTTATCGTTTCATTGTCTTTTCGTCTAGCAGGACCTGTTTGTGCCTTGTGGCTTCCCACAATAGTCATTTTCCTAACTGTTTCTTTAAGTAAAGGTAATAAGATCTCCGAATCAATATTTTCTCTTTCAAGAATAACTTGTGCAGAATTTAATATATGATTGACAAAATTATTGGTCAATACTGCGGCTAAATGAATATGCCTCCGTTGATTTTCATCAATAAGATAAGTAAGCGTACTTATAGAAGCACCAATAGCTGTCAAACATGTAATAACCAGTTTTGAATTGCCATTGATACAAAAGGGAATGTCGGAGTATTTCATTTTCATCCCCTTCGAAAATGTCTGTACAGGATATAGAACTCCTCTATTTTTAGCCTTAATCAACACTTTATTGATATTTGCATTACCCGAAGTATGTGCTATTATTTTATGTTTCCTTATTTGTTTTGGAAGACTATCAACCACTTGCTTTATTGCATCATCACTTACACAAACCAAATAAACATCTGAAGTACCAGGCAATGTTTTTATATCATCATGGGATTTTGCCTTGTGTTTTTTAATCAATTTTCTTAATCCATCGACATCTCTGGCACAAACATAGTCTAACTTCATTTTTGATTTTGCAATCATCTTCATGAAATGATAAGCTAGATTACCTGACCCAATTATACTTATTCTCAATCTATTATTATTTGCCAATGGTTACTGGATATGCTTACAAGAATACTTTATTAGATATCATTAATGATTCTATAAAAGCGTTTTTATCAATATATGTATCAACATTATTTTTATCAAAGTAATAAATCAAGTTTTCGGTAGGCATATTTCCTGTAAGATCATCTTTTGCCATAGGACAGCCACCATAACCACTTATTGTAGAATCAAATCTTAAGCAACCACTTTTATACGCTGCTATAATTTTGTCCTCCCAATTATCTGCACGAGTATGCAAGTGAGCACCAAATTCTACATCCGGATATGGAGGTATTAAATTATCAAACAAGTAAGAAATAGAACCTGGAGTAGCAACTCCAATAGTATCAGAAAGTGCCATTATTTTGATCCCCATTTCAGCTAAACGGTCAACCCATTTTTGGCAAATTTCTACATTCCATTCATCACCATATGGATTGCCAAAACCCATAGAAATATAGATGACTAATTTTTTATTGGACTTAAATGCAATTTCTTTTATCTGCTCTACTCTCGTTAGAGATTCTTCAATAGTTGCATTCGTATTTCGCAGTTGAAAAGTCTCAGAGATACTAAAAGGGTAACCTAAATATGAAATTTCATCAAATTGAGACGCATCATTAGCTCCTCTGCTATTAGCAACAATAGCAAGTAATTCAGATTTTGTATTATTAAGATCTAACTTTGACAAGACTGCTGCAGTATCTCGCATCTGCGGTATTGCCTTTGGAGAAACAAAGCTACCAAAATCAATAGTATCAAAACCTACCTTTAACAGACTATTGATATATTCTGCTTTTAAATCTGTACTAATAAAACCGTGAATTCCCTGCATAGCATCACGAGGACATTCTATTAATTTTAATTTTTTTACAGATTTTTCCATGCTTTTCATTTAATGATTAGTCATTTTCTACTGGCATCTTAACAACATATACGATTATCAATCCCACAAACAACATCAATAACTTAATAACAAATGCGCTGCCCTGTCCAAATACATTAAGAAAACTAAGCAAACTGAATTGTAATCCTACCAAACTTAAAACAATTGATACAAAGCCAATAATAAACATTAAAAAGCCAATTGTACTTAGAACACTTATTTTCTTATTCTTGTTATCCATTAATATAATATTTGTATCAAAAGTAAGAATATAGTGGTACATCTCAATCCTTGTACGGTATTTCTTTTATAATTCCTTCTAAAATTTACCTAAAACCATTTCCGTAATCCATTTGGCATAATCCAATCAATCAAAAATGCAAGTAAGCCAATTAATATAAACCATTGAAAATAGCTGTTATGTTCTGAGAATGATTTTTGTTCAATTTCTCGTTTTTGCAACCTATCCATTTTACTTCTCAAATTAATAATTGCATCCTCACCTTGATTTACAAGATAAAATTCACCTCCACCTACTCTTGCAATTTCTTGCAGATTTGGAATATTTAATTTACTCATTACAGGAGCTCCAGTTTCATCTTTTTTAAATTCTGAACGACCTCTATTTACATAAGGTACATAACCACCTTTTTCTGTACCTACACCTACCGTATAGATAACCAATCCATTTTCAGCTCCAGATTTTGCTTTGTCAATCGCATCTTGATCATGGTCTTCTCCATCTGATATTATGATTAGAGCTCGTTGGTGTTTCACGTCTTCTTCATAAGCTTTCATTGCCATATTTATAGCTTCATCAATAGCAGTCCCTTGCGTACCCGCCATATTGGGATTTGCACTTTTTATAGATACCAAAGCTGCCGCATAATCATTGGTCAATGGCATTTGCAAATATGCATCTCCGGCAAAAAATATTAATCCAACTCTATCGCCTTTTAAATTTTGTATTAATTTTTCAACAAATCGTTTTGCCCGTTCTATTCTTGATGGAGATATATCTTGTGCCATCATGCTTTGAGAAATATCAAAAGCAATAAATATATCTGCACTCTGTGTTTTTACGCTTTCTTTTTTTGTTCCCCATTGAGGATTAGCAGCAGCAATTATCAAAAACATAAAACCCAGCAATACCAAAACATTCTTAATCCAAAACCTCAAATTATTACTATCAGGCATCAATCGCTTGAGTAGATCTTTATCTCCAAACAGCGCTTTTTTCTTCGCTCTCCACATATATATTAAATATACAAAAACGACAAGCACCAAAATCAATGGCAGCCAATAAATGTATGATATATCTTCAAATCTAAACATCTATGATAGTATATTTAATATCGTATTTCTTAATAAGAATTCTATAAATAATAGGAAACATCCAAATAATAAAAACTTTCTAAATTCGTCTTTATATCTTTTATAAACCTTTACCTCAATTTCCGATTTTTCCAATCTATCTATCTCTTCATAGATTTTTTCAAGTCCTTCTCTATCTATAGCCCGATAATATCTACCACCAGTACTTAGAGAAATATCTTTTAACAATGCTTCATCTATTTGGACTCTTGAGTTTCTAAATATATATTGTCCATTACTTCTTCTATTTACAGGAGTTGGTGCCATACCTTCAGATCCTACTCCAATAGTATAGACTTTAATTTCATATTCTTTAGCAATCTCGGCAGCAGTTTGAGGATTTATATATCCAGTATTATTGACTCCATCAGTAAGCAAAATAACAATCTTACTTTTTGATTCACTGTCTTTTAATCTATTTACAGCAGTTGCCAATCCCATACCAATAGCTGTACCATCTGCCAACATACCGACTTCGATGTTTTTAAGAAAGTCTGTTAGTATATTCTGATCTGTTGTTAATGGACATTGTGTAAATGCCTCACCTGCAAAAACTGATAGTCCTAATCGGTCATGTTTTCGTTTATTTACAAAGTCAACAGCTACTTCCTTACTGACTGACAATCTATCTGGTTCAAAATCTTTTGCCAACATACTACTTGACAAATCTATCGCTAGCATGATATCTATTCCATCTACTTTTTCTTCTTGCTCCGTCAAGGTTAATTGTGGTCTTGCTACTGCAATAGTCAATAACACCAATCCTAACAATCTAAGTAGATCTGGTAACCACATCATCTTAACTCTCCACGATAATTTTGGGCTTTGATTATTAGAATTTGATAATGTAATCGTTGTATCAGTATTTACATTTCTAATTTTCTTCCATATATACCATGCAATAGGTATTATGCCTAATAATAACAAAAATGGATTTAAAAATTCTATGTTGCTTATATATTCCATTTATTCTGTTCCTATATCCTCAGCCTGCTTAGTCATTTTGACAACTGAATAGGCATTATTCATAAATTTTTCATTAATCTCTGGTCCTGCTTCTCCTTTTGCAAATTTTACAATATCTGATATTTGCAAGATCTCAATAAATTGTCCAGATACTTCTTTATTGAGCTTTATAGATGTCATTTCTTTTGACAATTGGCTTGTTGTCATTTCTAAAGCTTGAACGCCATAACGATCTTCAATATATTGTCTAATTATATGTGTCAATTCTGAATGATACCCTTTAACATTTCCACTTTCCCACATTTTCTTTTCTTTCAATTTGTCAAGTGCAGAAATCGCTATTACGTGTGCTGGCAATTTGACAATCACTTCTTCTACTACTGTAGTTTCTTCTTTCGCATTAATTTTTTTATTGATAAAATATGCTAAAAATCCTAAAAGTGCTAATCCTAATAGTGTATAAAGTATCCATATATAATCTTCCCAAGTAGCATTTTCTAACATAACGGGTTTGATAGGCATTATTGCCAAGCTATCCTGAGTTAATCCAGCTGGGGGAAAAATCATTATTACTTTCCTTTCTAATGGCAACTCTTTGGCAGCAGACAAATGTCCTAATTTTGGTACAGGCAATCGAAAACCTCCAACGTTGTAAAAAGCCATTTTTATTATTCCTTGTAACGGTATTGGCTTATTGTCTTTAGTGACAATCATATTCTGGTCATTAATCTGAAAGTCCCCACCATCAAGAACCGTAGCATCCATTTTTTTATCAAAATAATTAGAATCTTGAGGAAATGCCAAATTTTCGATTTCCAAAAGACTATTAAAATCTAAGGATGTTAAATTTACATCTGAAGGTACATTTATTCTATACGACAGTGTCACTGGAGAGCCAATAAAGAAAGTATCCTTATCTACCATAACCGCAACACTCAATTGTGCCCAACACATTGAACTGATACTTACAAAAACGAAAATTAAAATGTTCTTTATCATTTACTTCTTCTTTTAAAAAACTTTAGCAATGATTTTACATAATCTTCTTCTGTATCTATACTCATGATATCAGATCCAGATTTGCTAAATGCTGTTTTAAATTGACGCTCATGTGATTCAAAATATTCTTTTCTTTCTTCTCTATATGGCTTATAAGAGGTATCAATGATTCGCTCACTCCCTGTTTCAGGCTCTCTTTCTCTAATCAATCCGATATTGGGAATGTTTTTTTCTCTTTGATCAAAAATATGAATACCTACAATATCATGTTTCCTAGCAGCAATATTCAATGCTTTTTCGTAGTTATCAGTCATAAAATCAGATAATAAAAATACAATTGCTCTTTTCTTCTGAATATTATTCAAATATTCCAAAGCTACACTTAAGTCTGTTTCAGAATTATCAGATTCGTGATGCAGCAGTTCCCTTATTATTCTAAGTATTGTTTTCTTTCCTTTCTTGGGAGGAAGATATCGTTCAATTTTGTCAGAAAACAAGATTGCACCTACTTTATCATTATTGGTGGATGCTGAAAAAGCAATAACCGCCGCCAATTCAGTAATTAAGTCACTTTTAAATTGTTTTTGAGAGCCAAAAAGTGTTGATGCACTCACATCAATCATTAACATCACTGTCAATTCTCTTTCTTCTTCAAATATTTTTATAGCCGTATCTCCAGTCCTAGCAGTAACATTCCAGTCTATATTACGTACATCATCACCCCATGTATAATCTCTCACCTCACTAAATGACATGCCGCGCCCCTTAAAAGCACTATGATATTCTCCAGAGAAAATGTGCTTACTTAGTCCTTTTGTTTTTATTTCAATTTTACGGACTTTCTTTAATAGCTCAGTTGTGTCTTTTTTATTAATAAGAAGTATGTTTATTTACATTTATAAGAGAACGACCTCTTTTAATATTTATATTTGCGTACTCAAAAATAGTATTAATAATTTTCAGAAAAAAATATTAATTTATAAATAATTGTTAATAGTCAACAAACTATAATTTAAAAATATACTTTTAAGCAAACATCTATTATCTCATTGGGATATAACACTTCTTTGGTACAATATAATAGCGTCAAAGTAGTGACAAATAAAATAAATAAATAGAGCGGTTTATTTATGCTAATAAACTTATATTAAAATAATATATTTGAAACTTAATCAATAATTAATAATTTTCATATCTTACTTTTATATAATATATCAATATTTAAAAATGAGAAAAAAACTATACATAAGCACAGTGTTATTATGTGCAATAATGTTTTTGTCATATAGCACAGAACACCCTAACTCTGCTACTGGTGGATATACAGGAGGTCCTGGCGACAATGCATGTGCCACTTGTCATAATGGAAGTACAAACATGGCTGGAAATGTCCAACTCATTGGAGTCCCCGCAAGTACCTTACCTAATACTACTTATACTTTTACAATTATTATCAATGATTCAAATGCGAATGCTGACAAAGGTGGCTTTCAAGTTTTATCCCTAAAGTCTAACTTATCAAATGGAGGAACGTTTAGTGTTCCAATTGGTCAAACTAATCTTTCAACAAAAATGATTGGTGGAAAATCATATATAGGGCACAAACCAGCTAAAAATTTTCTTGGTTCATCTGTCTCTTATGACATAGAATGGACATCTCCCAATATAACAACTGGTGATATAACTTTTTATGTAGGATCAATTATTGGTAATGGATCAAGCAGCAATAATGGTGACAAATTTATACAAACCAGCGAAACAACTTCCATTCAAAGCACCACCCCATTATCAGGGACTTTTAGTAATGTCATTGATGCTAATTGTTTTGAAAGCAATGATGGTAGTGCTACTATTAATGCAACTGGAGGAAGTGGCAATTACAGTTACTTATGGGATAGCGGCGAAACGACAGCCGTTGCAAACATGCTTAATTTAGGCTCTCATACTGTTACTGTTACGGATGATAGCAATAATTCAATAATTATGAATGTTGATATTGGAGCACCAGACGAATTAATATCTTCAATACTAACTCAATCAGATGCTACTTGTAATGGTGTAGCTACTGGTACTGCAGAAATTATTACACAAGGTGGCACGCCAAATTATAATTACGATTGGGGAGGTGGAATTTTTGGAGCAATTCAAAACAATCTTTTTGCTGGTAATTATTTGGTTACAATATCCGATAATAATAATTGTACTAAATCATTAAATGTAGTTATTGATGAGCCAGAACCCATTGTTATAAATGACGATAACACTCAACCAAATTGCTACGGAGAATCAAATGGAACAATTGAAATAATTGTAACTGGAGGGACTCCTGACTATATATACAACTATCTTGATGGAATAGGAACGCCCAATGGATCTTCTTTAGATAACATTCCAGCGGGAATCTATCAAGTAGAAATAATCGATGCTAATGGATGCTTAAGTTCTACATCAATCACACTTAACCAACCTGCTCAATTATCAGCAATAGGAATGGCAGATTCAGTTTCATGTTTTGGTGCGTTTGATGGCAGCGCAAGTGTTACCGTTACTGGTGGATTAGGTGCCTATTCCTATCTATGGAACAA
>JAZGFO010000208.1:0-30413 GCA_036479655.1 Saprospiraceae bacterium | reverse complement strand
ATTCCATTAGAGGCTTATGGTGTCAAAGTGATGTCTATGGGATTTATTATTGAACCAGAACAGGCGGTTGTACTCAGAGGTCCTAGATTAGGGGGAATTATCAAGCAGTTTATCAATGACTGTATATGGCCTGACTTAGATTATTTAATAATTGATTTACCTCCAGGGACTGGTGATATACAATTGACATTAGTCCAAACATTGCCAATTACTGGTGCAATATTCGTAACTACTCCTCAAGAAGTAGCTGTAATAGATGCAGTGAAAGCAGTAAATATGTTTATGTTAGAAAATATTGAAGTTCCCGTAATTGGTATAGTTGAAAATATGTCATGGTTTACACCTGAAGAATTGCCAGATAATAAGTACTATATTTTTGGTAAAGGAGGTGGTGCAAAGTTAGCATCAATATCAAAATCAGTTTTATTAGGACAATTGCCACTGGTGCAAAGTATAAGAGAAGGTGGGGATTCAGGAAGACCAGTTGCCACTTACGATAATTCTCTAAAGCAAAAATTTGAAGATTTGGCAAAAAGTGTATCTGCTCAGATCCAAATGAGAAAGGAAGTAATGGGGTAGATGAAATGCTAAATATATAGGTCTTAAAGTCTATATAATATATCTAAATGTATATACTATAAGTTTTAATTTTTAGGTGATATATTCTTGCGGACACTAATATTGCAAATTGTACCTATTCTTTTGAATCAAAATATTACTTTTGTGACAGATATCGATTGTTTGATTTTATTGGTATGGCTACTTTTTTGAAACAAGTTTTTAAATAATAACAGGAAATGAAGTATTTTTTATTTGTTTTTTCATTTTTATTGATTGTAAGTTGTGACAACGAATTAGATCTTGTCGCTCCAAATAAGGAGATTCCTGTCGTGTATGGAATTATTGACCAATCAGATTCTATTCAATATATAAGAGTAGAGCGCGTGTTTTTAGATCCAAATGTTGCTGCGCCAATTATTGCAAAGAACCCAGATTCTTTATATTTTGAAGGTATCACTGTCAAACTAATTAGAGAAAGTACTGGAGAAGAATATGAGATGGAACGAATCGATGGTAATCTTGAAGGACTAGTAAGAGATGATGGAGCATTTGCAGATACTCCCAATTACTTGTACAAGATATTGACAGAGAATATTCCATTATTACCAAAAGAAAAGATAACTATTTCGATAGAAGGGATATATGAGGATCGCAACGTCACAGCAACAACAGCTGTAATAGAGCCTCCGATTTTTATTACTCCAGTTTCTGGATCAAATTTTAGCCTTTCTCCATTTGATAGTAAGATAACTATTGGATGGAACCCTAAAGCTAATGCTGTAATATTTACTCCAATATTTAGTATGGATATAGAAGAAACAAAAGATGGTGAAATCACAAATAAACATCTAAAGTGGGTAGTAGAGTCTAACTTGACAAAATCAAAAATATCAGCATTAAGAGGAGATTTTTTCAGGTTTCTTATTGGAGCTTTAAAAGTTGATCCTGAAATAACAAGGCGATTGTCAAATTTTGAATTTGCACTGGTATCAGGAGATGCTAATGTAAGTGCTTTTATTAATGTGGGTCAAGCTAATCTTGGATTGACTTCAAGTGGAGAAATTCCTAATTATTCTAATTTAAGTGAAGGGTTGGGAATATTTGGAGCGACATATACTGATAGAAGGGTAGAGCTAAGATTAAATGGGACATCTCGCGATAGTCTTAAGAATAGCACAATAACTAGGGATTTAAACTTTAAATAAGTAATTAATTGTTAATCGGTTGTTAAGTGTTTATTTAAATTTGTTTCAAATATTAAAACTATATATATTTGCATTATAAAGTTGGTAAGATTGTTGCTATATTATTGAAATACAACAATTATTACATTACAACAATTAATAATATTAAATCATTTCAACAAACATTTTAGATTATGAAAAATTTTAAGTTTTTAACTATTTTTACTTTTATACTTGCGATAGGTATGGTATCATGTAAAAATGACGGTTCTACAGCAAAAGATGCTGCTAGAGAAAGTTTAGCTACGACTTCAACAACAGCAACTACACCGACAGCAACACCAGCTAAGCCTGCTGCGCCAGTTGTTCCTGTTGGACCTTTGACTTCAATCAAATTTGAAGATTCAACTTTTGATTATGGTGAAATCAAAGATGGAGAAGTAGTTGAGCATGTATATAAATTCAAAAATACAGGTAAAGAACCTTTAGTGATTAGTAACGCCAAAGGATCATGTGGATGTACAGTGCCTTCATGGCCAAGAGAGCCTATTCCAGTAGGAGGATCTGGCGAGATCAGTGTAAAATTCAACTCTAAAGGAAAAGGAAAAGTAGGTGGGGGTGCTCAATCAAAAAGAGTAACACTTACTGCTAATACAGATCCTGCACAGACTTACCTAACTATAAAAGGTAATGTATTCAAAGATGAAGACAAAAAACCAAGCTAAATATAATATAATTATTAGTTTTGAAACTAAAGAGGTCATGCGTTACGTATGACCTCTTTTTTTGTACATTTGTTTTGCTTTTCGTACTTACACATTTAAATGAAAATACTACAATTAACAAAAAAATTTCCTTACCCACTTAAAGATGGGGAATCTATTGCTGTGACTAATCAAGCTCGGGCTTTTAATTCACTCGGATGTGATTTGTGGTTACTAAGCATGAATACCATTAAGCACCATGTAGATATAGAGCACTTACCTGATAGTTTTAATCAATATTCGGAGATTTATACTGTGTTTCTTGACAATCGTGTAAATGTGCTTGGAGCAATTACTAATTTGTTATCTAAAGATTCTTACCATGTAAGTCGTTTTTTTTTTAAAGAATTTGAGACCAAACTAATTTCAATCCTAAAGAATAATACTTTTGATATTATACAATTGGAGACTTTGTATCTCGCACCTTATATTGATATTATAAAGTCTCATTCGACTGCAAAAATTGTAATGAGATCACATAATGTAGAATTTGAAATATGGCAAAGAATTGTAGAGAATACATCTTTTCTTCCCAAAAAATGGTATCTGTCTTACTTGACTAAAAAGTTAAAGAAATTTGAAATAGCACAGTTGGATAAATATGATTACTTAGTTACTGTCACGAAAAGAGATCTTGAGCAATACCAAAATTTGGGATATGTTTCTGGTGGAATAAGCTCACCTATAGCTTTGGATTTGAATGAGTATATTATTGACAGTCAGCCAGCAGCTAGTGTGAGTTTTTTCTTTATAGGTTCGTTAGATTGGATTCCTAATTTAGAAGGTTTGTCATGGTTTTTAGAGCACATATGGGATAAAGTAATTAACAAACATCCAAATGTAAAAATACATATTGCAGGTAGAAATACCCCAGAATCAATTCAGAGATTAGCTAGTGATAATATCATTATTGAAGGCGAAGTGGATGATGCTATTGAGTTTATAAGTAGTCACACCATTATGGTAGTCCCTCTTTTATCTGGAAGTGGTATGCGTGTCAAAATATTAGAAGGTATGGCATTAAAAAGAGTTGTAATTTCAACCACTATAGGAGCAGAAGGTATTGGTGCTACCAATAAAATGGAGATACTAATTGCGAATACTATTAAGGAATTTCTTGAAGTTATCGATGATGTTATTTTTAATTCTGATGAGACTAATAGTATTGGAATTGCAGCAAGAAAGTATATTAGTGATAATTTTGATAGGAAGAAGAATGCAAAAGACCTTATTGCAGCCTATAAAAAATTAGTTTAATAAAAACAGATAACAAATAATATAAAATTTTAATCACTTTGAAGTTCTATCAAAGTTAGTAGCTCTATCTAAAAGCCAAATAAACCATAAACAAATTGTGCTGAGAATAACGAGAAAAATTGCTGTATTGATTTGATCGTATTCTCCATTAGATAGGTGTGTATATATTGCTGCGGTCATAAATACCAATAAGGTAAGCAAGGCATACACTCTTGTAGCTTTTACATATATTGCTATGGATAATAACAACTCAAAAGCTCCTACGCCCAACATGAAGTTTTTAGAATATCCCCATAATAAAAAAGATTCTTCCATACCGGGATACCCAACAAGTTTCATCATTGAACTATACATCATCCACATAGAGATGATAATGATAAAAATTAACATTGTATGTTTTATAATA
Source organism: Saprospiraceae bacterium (assembly GCA_036479655.1). Classification (GTDB taxonomy): domain Bacteria; phylum Bacteroidota; class Bacteroidia; order Chitinophagales; family Saprospiraceae; genus CAJXUU01. The sequence goes on along the minus strand of JAZGFO010000208.1, from coordinate 26,241 downwards.
CCATTCATAAATGAAAATTGTATTTCTAATTCTTGCTTTCTAATGCTTCGTTAAACAAATTCATATACATTTTCTGATCGGAAATATAAAAGCCATTTTGCAACATATCCCAAATTTCTTCTTCTCTATTCTTACTATAATCCTTTTGAGAAGAGATTTTTTGAAGTCCTTCTATGGGCGAAGACTTAAGTTTTTCAAAATCTTCTTTTTTAGTAAAATCTATAGCTGTTGATTCAGCGGCTTCGATTCCTTGTAGGTACATTGTTTGCTTATCACAAAAAATACTGACAAGAAATTTTGGTAGATGTTTTTCTAAATATTTACAGTTTGTCAAAATTTTTGTAAATACAACATCGCTAAATGCACTACAGATACCTTCAGCATTTTCCGGTTCTTTTTCTTTTAATTTCACCCAATCTTCTCCTGTAATGCCGTTTAAGACTAAAAACTTGACAAAATCTTCATTCAAAGATTCTAACTCTTCGATAGTTAGGTTTCGGTACTTAGCCATTGTTATTATTGCTTCGGTTTGTACTGTTTTGATTGTTATTTCTGTTGTTGCTGTTGTTGTTTTTTCGATAAGGTTTCTTCCCTCCTTTATGGTTAGGGCGTTTACCTCTATGGTTAGAAAAACTACGTTTTTGTTTTCCAGTTGACCATACTGGACCTTCGCCCATTTCTTTTGGAGGTTGTAGCTTTATGATTTCTCTTTCTATCAATTGTTCAATTTGATGAAAGTTGTACATATCTTTTTCATTGATAAGTGTAATCGCTACTCCAGTAGTTTTTGCACGAGCTGTCCGACCTACTCTGTGTACATAATCTTCAGCATTTCGAGGCACATCAAAATTAACAACTAAGTTGATATCCTTAATATCTATACCTCTACTCAGTACATCGGTAGCAACTATTATTCTTGTCTCTTTTCGTTTAAAAGAGGACAATACAGCTTCTCTTTGACTTTGATCATAATCTGAAGATATACCTTCAACACTAAATCTTTTTCTACGGAGTGCTCTTACTATTTCGTTGACATTCTTTTTTGTACCACTAAATATAATGATGCTTTCATAAGCAGGCTTGTCTGCTATAAGTTTAGTAACTAAGTTTATTTTTTGTCTGTCATGAGCTAAGTACACTACTTGCAATACACCTTCAGCAGGTTTTGATATATCAAAACTGATTTGCTCAGGATCTGTCAAAAGTGCCTTTGACATTTCTCTGATTTTTGGTGGCATAGTTGCACTAAACATCAGTGTTTGTCTGTTTTTTGGAAGAAAAGATGCTATTTTGTCAATATCATCTCTAAATCCCATATCCATCATTCTGTCTGATTCATCAAGAATGAATGATTCTATTTGATCAAATTTTACATAACCTAGATTAAGATGAGAGATAAGTTTTCCTGGTGTAGCTACAATAATATCCGCACCATTCATAAGTGCTTTTTTCTGCTGCTCAAAGTCTTGTCCGCCACCGCCACCATAAACAGCAATACTATTGATACCCAAAAAGTAGGAAAAACCTTGAATCTGCTTTTCAATTTGTAAGGCTAATTCTCGTGTAGGGCAAACGACTAATACCTTTGTTCCTTTTGTATCTTTACTCTTGTTTATTCTATGTAAAGTAGGTAAGATAAAAGCTGCAGTTTTACCTGTACCTGTCTGAGCACAAGCTATAAGATCCTTACCTGCAATAATTACTGGAATTGCTTTTTCTTGGATAGGAGTAGCATCTTCAAACCCCATATATCCTATCGCTTCTAATATTTGGTCATCAAGACCAAGTTCTTTAAATTTCATTTGGCAAATATGATCATATTATCTGTAATATCCATAAATAAAGTAAAAGTAAAATAAAGCCTTTAATTATATATTTCAATTAACTACAATAGCAGCATATTTTAATAAGTGCTATTGTTATAGTCAATAATTTATTTCATTGAGTTATTAGTATTTTGCAATGTGATTACTTCAATAGACTCACATTACCCCTTGTTCTATATTCTTCTTGATTGATACAGGTTACTCTTAGTGCATAAGCAAATACATCAGGCTCTAATTTTGCTCCTCTAAATGTTCCATCCCATCCGATTGTTTGATCAGTCGTTCTAAATACTTCTTCACCCCATCTATCATAGATCAGTAATTCCATATTATCAATAAAATTACTTCTTAAATAAAGAATATCGTTAACTCCATCTCCATTTGGTGTGAATCCTGTAGGAAGAAAAACATCATTTTCGTCACATTCGGGTATTCTTACTCTTACAAATATGGTATCAGTGGCAGTACATCCCATTTCGTCTGTCACTGTTACATAATAGGTTGCGGACTCTTGTGGTGTATCTGTCAATACATCTCCTGTAGTTCCATCACTCCATTCATACATATAATCATCAAATGGATCAATAACTGATATTACCACTTCATCTCCTTGGTTAATTACAGTATCTGGTGTTGCTTCCAAAGTGATATCAAAACTAGTAGTAGTAATAGGGTAGGTCTTAATAAATTCACAACCAAGAGAATCATATGTTATTGTTACTGTGTATTCTTTTGCATCGGATGCTATCAGTATAGGATGCGCAGTATTGGCTCCACTAATAACACATTCTTCAGGACCCCATTGGTAAGTATATCCCTCTTGCGTACCATTAATAAATATTTCTATGTCTGTATTTTCAGATGTACAGAATACCTCAGGTACTGTATCTTCAATATTAAAGACAAATGGAGCAATATCGACTGTGTCAGTGTCTGTACATCCATTAGGGTCTTCTATTTTTACGATTACTTTATATGCTTCATTTACTGTTGCAGTATAGTTAGCTCCTGTTTGGATAGTGTCTCCTGCAAGATTACACCATGTATAATCGACATCAAGATCACTTGTGGTAGCTGTGACTGAAACTTCTGCTCCTAAACAAACTATTTGTGTATCTATAGGATCAAGATTTATATCATCATTGATTGTAATTGTTTTTACAATATCCTCGAAAGGACAAACTGCTGTAATATTGTTTAAAATCACATCATATACCCCTGGTCCTGGATAAGTATAACAAGGTGCTTCATCTATGCTTTTATCATCTTCTGTAGTAAGGTCTCCAAAATTCCAATTTGGAAATCCATTAAATTCACCATCTATCGTAAAACAAACAGTAAATTCACCACATTCTTGTAAATCAAAATCAAAATCAACTACTGGATTGTCCATGATTTCGAAACTTATCGTATCAATATGCACACAGCCAGTTGGGCTTGTAGCAGCATATATCAAAACAAAATCTTCTGTTTCATTCATTCCAACTCCAACTTGTGGAGTCGTGGTATTTTCACCAGTTATAATATGAGGGTCAGCAGTCCATTGAAATGTTAATGGCCCTTCTCCTTGATTAAAGATACTATAAGTAAGTGTGTCGCCAGGGCAAATCATAAATGGCTCAACAGTTAGTATATCATAAACAAATTGTCTTACATGGTAGGATAATAATAAATCTCCACAAGTTTTATCTGTGAATTGAACAAAATAGATTTCTGATAGTCCTGTTAATTCTGTTCTTAAAGTATCTCCTTCATGTATGATAGATGTAAAGGATTCATCTAATGACCATTGGTAAGTCCCTATGCCAGTAGCACCAAATCCTATTAGCATTACATTTTCATCACATACTATACTATCGCCCAATACTTGAAAATCCTGAGCATCAGCGATACCTACAGCTATCATAGTATCCAGCGTACAAAAATCGTCAGATATAGTAACGTTATAGACTTTGTCTTCAGTACCGATTACTTGGGCAGTACTCCCATCAGTTGGATTAGTAAAAGTTATACCATTGTCCAATGGTGACCACACATAAGTTAATGAAGGGTCTGGATTACTAAGCAATGGGACTGTATCACCAAGGCAGACTCTTACCGGATCGCCATTAAAAACAACATCAAAAATATTTGAAAGAATAACATTGAATTCTGCATAAGGATCATCACAAGACTCTCCCGTAAAGGCTGCATAATAAGTTTGTGATTGATCATCAAAACTTGTCTCTAAAATGTTGCCAGTGTGAATGATATCTGTAAAGTCTGGTGTAGTTGACCATATAAAATCGCCTGCTCCTATACCTCCAATTACTGACAATGATACTAGACCATCACATACGATACTGTCACCTGTGATTTTTATATTTTGACTGTCAAGAACAGTAATACTTAGTGATGACTCTATTGTACATAGTCCATCTGTAACAGTTACACTATATTCTGTATCTGCAATTCCAATAACTTTTGGGTCGGATAGATCATTCCCATTTTCAAAAAATAGGCCATCTGTAGGCTCCCATGTATATGTAAAATCACTATTAGGATTAATTACAAATGGCAATGTGTCTCCTAAACAAACAATAAGATTTTCTGACTGAAAAGAAATAGTAGCAAAAGGTCCAGGTACAAAAGTTGCATTAATTGTATCATTACATCCATTCTCAAATTCTGAAATCATTGTCATAATTACCAATGAATCTTTAGGGATATTGACAGTGTATTCTATATCCATTGATGTCGTAGTTGTACCTCCAACTATTACTTCCCATGAAGTATTGTTAACATTTAGTGTAGTATTATTATCAGAAGTATTGATAAATGTATAATCAATAGTTCCATCGTCAGGGCATCCTTCTGCTCGAGTGTCATAAGATGATTGTGGTAAGATGTCTTCTAACGAAATCGTTTTTGATATGGAAGCATTACAACCACCACCAAAATCTACTTCAAGGTCAACAGTAATTGTTTCGCCAACAGATACATCAGCAACAAAATTTTGAGCCGTAAATGTACTTACACCTAACACAGAATTAATAGTCCATACATATCCTTGAGGTGAGTCATAAATATTCAAATTGTCAGAAATGTCTTCAAACGCAATAGCAGCAATTCCACCTTCATTACAACCGTCTAACGCATAAGTAAAGTCAGCAACAAAAGTAAAATCATCAATATCTATAATACTCGTTTCTGTTTTTTTACAACCAGTTTCAGATTCTACTTGTAATGATATATCAATATCAGTAGGATCAATATCTATAGTGATTACTTGTCCAATATATGTTTGAGAATTGTCTCCTTGAGTGATTACCCATGTTGCATCAATAATATCAAAACCTACTTCTGGTTCAATAGATTTATCTATCAGTCTTATTGTATAAGTCCCATCTTCATTGCAAGCATATATTTCTAAATCATACAAAACTTCAATATCGGTGTACAATGCAGCGACTTGTCTTATAATAGTGTCAGAACAAGAATCTGTTCCTCTTACTACGATTAATTGCACATCATATACACCTGGTTGGTCATAAATAAACACTGGGTTTGCTTCAGCAGATAAGAAAGCAGGATTAGTACTTGGGAAATTAAAATTCCATTGATATTCACTACCGCTTAAACTTTGGTTGTCAAATTGAACTTCAGGACCATTACAATCACCATTATTAGCGTCAAATATTGCAGTAGGAGGGTCGCTACATACTCTTACATTAAATTGAAAATCTCTTCTTACTTCTCCAATCTTAACACCATCTCTATATTCTTCAACACAGATACCAACTAAAAACTGGCCAACAGTAGAAGGCTTTCCAATCAATAATCCAGTGTTTGGATCTATTTGTAATGGTGTACCTCCTAAGAGGTCACTAAGACCATAACCAGCTTGGGCATTCCAAACTATTTCATCATATGGAGGGGTTGGCTGAGTTGTAGGAATTGGGTTGTCAACTGAAGCACCTGAAAATGGAGTGCACAAGCGATAGACTAAAGAATCACCATTCGCATCTGTTGCCGAATGATCAAAAATTAAATCTTCATTTGCACAAATATAGACATCAGGCCATTGATTGAATTTTGGACTTGTATTGTTTTCTAAGATAGCTTGTTCTGATACTTCGACGGCCCATGTTCCTCCTGTCAATAATGGATCAACAATATTTTCTAAAGTAGGGTTTCTACAACATCTTTGATAAGCTAAGATATATCCATTCTCTCCAGGCTTGAATGGTAGTCTAACCGTTTCTCTATACGTTGTTTGATGCACACATACTTGCGTTCCTTCAAATCCACAATCACTCATTATTATATTGTTGAGTGTGTCATCCGGATTAAAGTTCATCTTCAATCGACCATTTACACCTAAATCTACTTTTAAATTTCCATCCCCATTAAATATCCATACATTGGCAGGGTTGTCAAATGCTGCATCCGGAGATCCAGTAATACAATCACGTCTAAATGTTAGTGTTATTTCGTATCTATCTCCTGAAATATGGCGATACCTTAGATTCCCTCCTACAACGTGAGTTGCATCGGCTGTTTGGATACCCGTTATAATAACAATTAGGCAGAGTAGGTATTTTATTTTATTAGTAAACATATCTATATATTTTATCTACACATTATTAAAATGTGTATGCTTTAACAAGTTGTTATTTAAAAATCGGTAACTCTTATAATCTGAACCCTTCGTTCTATACCAGCTCTTACGCCGTATATAGAGTTTTTTATATCAGATAATTTATCACTTACATCTGTAGGTGCAGTTTCTTCACCAAATGATATATCCGTTAGTATTAGTTTTCCATTATTCACATATTCTCTAAATATACCACCTTCATAATTTAAAATTTCATTCTTAACACTTGCTACTCTTCGTTGACCTAATGCAAGATTGTATCGTTTGTCGGCAATAGGAGATGCATATCCTTTAATAGCTATTTCAAGACTTCTACCTAATGAAAGTTCTTTTTTCAAGGATCTCATGAAACGTTTAAACATATCAAATCCACCAGCAACGTCACCTTCGAAGAATGTATCGAGGTTATTGACAGCTTCTGATTTTTTAGGTTCTTTTAGTCTTTTGGTATGGTGTTTTATATAATCAAATTTATTAGACATATATTCATTAAACAAATAAGTATAAGTTTTATTAGTCGTAGTCTTATTACTTTTAGGTTCTGGTTGATCATGAGCAAAATATATAGCTAATGGCATATAGTCTTGTAGCTCAAATACATCTAAATACATCTTTTTCTCAATCAATCCTGGTGTTGCATTTGTAAGATCTAACATTTCTGATTTTGTCACAAAGCCAAATTTTAAAGCTTCTATTTCATATTTATTTCCAGTTTCTAAATAAAAATAATAGTCATTACCTATTTCATTTATAGCAATTGTATCTATCTTATTTGTAGTTAAATTTTTAATAGTTATTTGAACACCTTCTAGTTCTTCCTTTGTTTTATTATTAAATGTCAACACTTTTAGTTGCATTCGATCAGTAGTTAAGAAGATATCTTTTTTAATAATTTTAGAAGATGTTATTCCCATAGTACTAACTGCAGTTGTCTCAGGATTGTAATAATCCCTCGTAGCGATTAGCCTATATTCTTTTCCTTTTTTTAATTTAAAATAAAAGTAATATCCTGCTTCATTAGTTTCCATTTTTATAGTGTCATTGGTCTCTGCATTCACTAAGAATAGGGTAGCTCCTGCTAAAGAATCTTTTGTGAAAGCATCAAATGTCAAAGCTTCTAATTCTAAAATAACTTCGTCATAAGTTACATTATAAATATCGAAACAACATGCTTTTTGAGCTGGGTCGATATACATTGCACCTTCTCTGTTAGAAGAAAAATAACCTTCGTCGCCAACATCATCAAGTGTGTAGTACAAATCATGATAACTACTATTTACTGGTACGGATAGAATTGTTGGTTCTCCCCAAGATTCTTCTTCAGTTTTTACAGTTTTAAATATATCATATCCTCCAAGTCCCATGCGGGCATCAGAACTAAAATATACTGTATTACTTGGCATATGAGCAAATGGTGTTACGTCATTTCCTGTTGTATTGATCTCTTCAAAATTTTGCGGATCACTAAAGCTACCGTCTGGAAATATAAGACTGTAATAAATGTCAAGCATACCTGCTCCACCTGCTCTATCTGAAACAAAAAACAAGATTTCCATATCCACTTCAGCGTCATAAGTAATATGTGGTTGAGTTGTAGTAGTAGAATCTATATTTATAGGGCTCGGTAGTTTTGTCATTTCTCCAAATGTACCATCTTCATTGATTTGTCTTTTGTATAGAGCACATCTTACATCTTCGTCATTGATATAGTCACATAAGTTATAATATAATGTCTTTCCATCGTGCGAAAATGCTGTGTGTGCAACTAATTGCTCAGTTTCATTAATATTGGCATCAATCAATGCATTTTCATCATTTTCTAAAGTGTGTAACTTAGAAAGACTTCTTGCTGGCACCTCTTCAGGATCATTTTCAGCATATCTCATTGTAGTAAAATACAGAATACTATCCCTTTTAATAGCTCCAAATTCTGAATATGGAGTATTGACTGCCGATTCCATCTGAGTTACTTCAGCACTTTTATCAATGTTTTCTACTTTTTCAATAGCAAAATCAAGAGATTCTAATGCATGATTTGCCTTGATGGTTTTGATAGAATCAATATCACTATATTCTGAAGTATATAGACTGAAAAACTGCTTTGCTTCTTTATATTTACCAAGACGTTGATACATCTCTCCTAAATAGAATGATGCTTGAGGATATTTATCTATAGATATTGAATCTACTAATAACTTATACTTTTCAGCAGCTAAGTCATAGGCTTCAAATCCTCTTGCCGCTTCTGCATAATTGAATATCACATCAGTATCTTCAGAATCAAATTCTAAAGCTTCGCCATACCAACTTAATGCACCATAGTAATTTTTGGTAGCATAAGCTTCTTCAGCTGCTTTGATGTATGCCTTTTTTGTTTGTGAATAACCTTGGGTCGATATTCCAGCCACAAGGAAACACAGTATTATTATTTTTTTCATAGGTAAAATGCTCATGGGTAATTGGATTAATATATTGGACATACTTTAAATGCCTTCAATGGCTTTACGTGGGTAATCGTATAGCGAAAATGAAATTCTATTGCTCCTCGTTTACTATTTTCAAAATTATTGAAGTCAGTATTGTCCGCATCAATATTCATAGATGCGTAATATTGATTATACTTGACAGCTATTGTTGGGATATAAGATCCTGATGTACGATACCCCATACCAACATGTAATTGTAGTTCTTTGCCGCGATGTTTGTTGATGTATATTTTTCCTAGTGCACCTATTACAGTTTCTCTGTATTTTCCCTGTAGTTGCTGTAGTCCATGTATCTGTATGTCTAATGCATCTACAACAAATAAAGAAGCTATTGCCGTCAAATTTATATTCATTGGCAGATTTTGTAATTCTTTATTATAGTAGCCAGCATTAGGTTGTAATAAATGGAAAACACTTGCACCTAAGTCAATTTTGGTTCGTTTACTTCTTTGATGTCTAAAGTTAATCCCAAGACCAGTTTCAAGGAAGTATATTCTTTTTGTATCAAATGATTCCCCTGATCCTGCATTACTGTCAAACGTTTCTCCATCCCATTGTTTGTCCCAGGTCAATTCTTTTGGGTTAAATCCACGAGTAGAAAAACCTAACATAAGACCTCCAGAAAGAATATTCTTTTCGTTAAGTATTCTATTATAACTACCGCTGGCATTAATTGTACTTAGATTAAGATGTGAATCTCCTTGTCTGTCATGATAAAAATTTCCACCAGCCGCAAAAAAATGAGTGGCTGATTTTTTTGGATATATCTTTTGATTATAAGCAAGACCAAGTGTTGACCATGGTACAGGATTCCAGCGCCATTGATCTCTTACATTTGCCAAATATCTAATGTCACCATTGAATATACCTGTCAATGCAGGATTGGCAGTTTGTGGAGAGTTATAAAACTGCGAATAGTGAATATCTTGACTCCAAATTTTTATTGACATAAAAAAGATCAATAAAAATAGTCCTAAAGTGTGAAATTTTTTCTTTTTCAATTCAGGTTGTTTTTATATTAGTAAATAATATTATATATATATATATGTAGCACACACCCTTACGGGTTAATGCTAATTGTTCATATACATATGCTTATATTGAAACAAAAACTGTACTAACTTTTGTTAACATTGACTTTAATATTAATTAACGACAAGGTCATAAAGCACTTATTTTGCTACAATATATCTCTACTCATTTTGATGATTGTCGTTATTGATCCTGGTTAATATCGACAAAATATACAGTTGTATCTTATTGGGAATTGGGTAATTGAATTATGGTTTTTACAATTGATTTAGCTAAGTAATTGTTATTTTATCTCAACCCATCAAAGTGAATATAATGTAAATATAAATGTATTGTGACTTTTTTTAACATAAATAAGGGTTTTCCCCTAATTTTTTATTCATTTATTGAGAAACTGACGTAAATGTGTCTAAAATATGCAATGTTTAAGATTTTATTCATCTTTATAATTACCATTTTCTTTTTGACAAAGATGTCATAGTTGCAAGAATGAAAATTGAAATCATAGAAATGAAATATAGTATATCTCTACTGTCCAAAACACCTCTGCTAATAGAACTGTAATGATAATTAATTCCTAATTTATTAATGAATAAGTTTAGATTACCAGAAAATATTGGAAGTTTAGCTAAAAACGTAAATGCCCAGTGAAAAAAGAAGCACAAAAAAGCACCCAAAATAAAAGCCACAATTTGGCTATTTGTAATGCTTGAAGCCCACATTCCAATAGCTACAAATACTGCGGATAATAAAAACAAACCAATATATGATCCAAAGATACCTCCAGAATCAAGATTTCCAGGAGGAGAACCTAATTGGTACACGCTATAATAATAGAGGAGCGTGGGTAAAAGTGCAAATGCAACTAAAGATAAATTAGCTAAATACTTTCCCATTGTTATTTGAAAACCGGTTAATGGTTTTGTATATAAAAATTCAATTGTTCCTTTTTGGTTTTCTTCAGCAAAACTTCGCATTGTAATTGCAGGTATTAAAAATAAAAAAACTAATGGTGCGATGCTAAATAATTGATCTAATGTAGCATAATTATATTTTAATATACTTGTTTCCGAAAACACCCACATAAATAGGCCTGTCATTATCAAAAATACTGCAATAACAATATATGCTATCAACGAACTGAAAAAAGAATTGATTTCTTTCCAATAGATACTAAGCATGATTATTTGTTTTAGTGAGGTGTTGGAATACATCTTCGACACTCATATCGTCTTTGTGCAGTTCAATAATTATTCCTTTGTTAGCTACTACTATATTGAATATTTCAGGACGTATATCTATATTTGATTTACATTTAATGACAATACCTTGAGTTGTCATTTCTACAGTATTCACTCCTTCAATGTTTTCTAATATTGCTATATCAAATTTGGAATTGTCTAATAGGTTGAGTGTGATTTTATTTTCTCCTTGAAGTCTATTTTGGAGATTTTCTATTGGATCGTCAGCTACTAATTTTCCATTATTGATAATAATAACTCTATCACATAGTGCTTGGACTTCTTGCATGATATGAGTACTAAGAATTATTGTTTTATCTTTTCCTAAATTTCTAATAAGATTCCTAATGTCAACTAATTGATTCATATCCAATCCAGAAGTTGGCTCATCAAGAATTAAGACGTCTGGATTGTGGATCATTGCTTGCGCTAAACCAATACGTTGCCTATATCCCTTAGACAATGCACCAATTATTTTGTGTTGTTCTTTTTCTAATCCAATAATTTCTATGAGTTCATTGACTCCTTTTTTCCGATTGTCAATCTTGTGGATACTGCCTACAAAGTTTAGATATTCTTTTACATACATATCCAAGTACAATGGATTGTGCTCTGGCAAATATCCTATATGTTTTCGTACATCTAAAGGGTTTTTATGGATGTCATACCCACATACATTAGCAGTACCACTTGTAGAAGAAAGATAACAACTGATCATTTTCATAGTTGTAGATTTGCCTGCTCCGTTAGGACCTAAAAAACCTAAAATAGTGCCACCCGACACATCAAAGCTAAGATTGTCAACTGCTGTTTGTTTGCCATATTCTTTGGTAAGTGATTGTACTGATAGCATGTTGTGTTCCTTTATTTGCTTTTTACTGCTATGAATTTAGTCATTTGTTCTTTCATCTTATCAACCAAATTTTGTGCTTTTACTGCATCAGTTGATTCACTATATACTCTTATAATTGCCTCGGTATTACTTCTTCTCATATGTACCCAACCATGCGTATAGTCTATCTTAACGCCATCAATAGTTGAGATATTTTCATCTTTAAACATTTCTGCCATTTGATTCAATAATTTGTCGGCATCGATATCATCCGTAAGTTCTATTTTGTCTTTTACAATAGTATATGCTGGATAAGATTTTTTTAGTTCAGAGATAGAAACACCTTTTTTAGCGAGGAGGTTTAGCATAAGAGCTATTCCTACTAATGCATCTCTACCATAGTGTAAATCAGGTAATATGACTCCACCATTACCTTCTCCACCTATCACTGCATTACTTGCTTTCATAGCATTAACAACATTTACTTCACCTACTGCAGATGCTGTGTATTTTCCTCCGTGTTTTTTTGTAACATCTGCCAAAGCTCTTGTTGAAGATAGATTGGATACTGTATTTCCTTTTTTTGAAGTAAGGATACTATCAGCAATTGCAACTAATGTATATTCTTCTCCAAACATGGTTCCATCTTCATTGACAAATGCTAATCGATCAACATCTGGATCAATTGAGATTCCTAAATCTGCTTTTGCTGCAATGACCGCTTTTGAAAGTTGTTTAAGGTTTTCTGGCTTTGGTTCTGGATTATGAGCAAAGTCTCCTGTAATTTCTTCATTGATTAGATGTACTTGACAACCTAATTGTTCTAATAAGGGAGGGACACTTATAGCACCTGTACTATTAATACAATCTACAACAACACTGAAGTTTGCTGATTTTATATTGTCTATATTTAGAAAATCAAGGGCCAGTATCTGGTTAATGTGAATGTCAATATAATCATTCCGATACGAAACACTTCCAAGATTATCTACCTCAGAAAATATTAAATTTCCTTCGTTAATGTAGTCTGTAATTTCTTGACCATCAGCAGCAGAGATAAATTCTCCTTCATGGTTTACAAATTTTAATGCATTCCATTGTTTTGGATTATGACTCGCTGTAAATATTATACCTGCCGAAGCTTTTTCTAAAGGCACAGCGATTTCTACTGTTGGGGTAGTACTTAAGCCTAAGTCTATAACATCTATTCCCATAGCGATTAGCGTGTTGGTTGCTAAGTCACTTACCATCTTGCCAGTTATTCTTCCATCACGACCAACAACCACTATTGGGTTTTTGTGTCTTTTTTTTATCCATATTCCAAATCCAGCAGTACATTCTACAATATCAATTGGTGTAAGATTGTTTCCAATTTCGCCTCCAATTGTGCCTCTAATTCCTGAGATTGATTTTATTAGTGTCAATTTATTCTTTTTTTATTGTCGTGCGAAAGTAATTAATTTTCTTATTTAATAACAGAAATTTGTCGAAGAAAACTTTTTGAAAGTTAGGAAATTATCAGAATTCTATGATCGGGCAACACTACGTACCAAACCTTGGATGCTTAGATATATTATAACATTGATATTGATTGTTAAGTTATTATGCCATTGGCACATTAATGAGCACCAATGGCATATTTGTTTAATAATATAGTTTAATTAATATTGATAGATTTTAACAGTAGAAAAATATTTTTGTTTGACCATTTCTAAGTCCATAGAATACATGCTTTCCCAATCCTGCAATAAGAAATTTGAGCATTGATTACCTCTTTCCCAACCATCTACTATTCCATTTAAAACTTTTTGAAACTTTATTGGAGAGTTGAAAAAATATTTAATAAGAATACCACAAATAATCAAAGCAGACATTGGCATTTTAGTATGGTTAACAACAAACGCATTTACTTTTGCTTCTCCGATAAGATCGGTCTTGTAGTCAAGAATTAAATGGAGAATATCGTGCGTTTTTCTTATCCTTTCACTTAGATATACTTCTTTCTTATAGTTTTTAATATTCTTCATAGGGTATAAATTCAGATTATTGCTTGTATAAAAATGGTACATTGAACTTCCTAATGTTTTAGGTTTGTATTTTTTCAATGATTCCAATGAGTCTTGACTAAGTCCATTCTTATCATCATACATATTAGACAGGGTTTTATTCTTGAATAATTGTTTAGTTGCAAAACTTGATGCTTTACTCAGTGCTAACTGATCTCCTATATAAATGAGTGATTTAATATTATTATCTGGATTGGTTATCAGTTTTAGACTATGAAACACAAGTTTTAATGATTTTAATATTTTCATAATGTATTTTTTAATTAAAGATCAATATTCCTAATACCTTCAGAAATATCGGTAATCAATATAATAAGGTTATATATTGAATTTGATGAATAATATCTTGTAACTATACTGTTTTGTATAGAGAACGCTCGAAATAATTGATTTGCATAATTTGCATAGAAAGCTTCATTTGTGATAAAAATTTCAATAATGAGTTTGATGGTCCAATACTTATAAAATTTACTCCACCACCAATATTTTATTATTTCTCACATAAATATGTATTTAACTTTCTTTTATCAGTATGGAATCATATTCATTGGGACGAACAACGTATGGTTATAAAAGAGAATCAGTCTATAACACCACAGTTAGAGTATCTGAGATCCGAAATTGCAAATTATTACGAATCCCACCCAGTTACTGAAATATGGAATGGTAATATGTTATCTAATATTTATCAACAAATTCTATTTTGTGTAACAATTAGGGCATTTGAAGATCAGAAGTTTATTAGATTGTTGATAGTTGATTTAGAAAAGTTGATTTTGAGATTACATGATCTTGCAGGATCTGGTAAAATATCAGGAAAAGCAGCTTCAAATGTAACTATTTATTTGAATGAATTTGGGAATTATCAAAATTTAGCATTATATAAATCTGAGAAATTTAGCACAACTTTTGTAGGGTTCGATATGCCACATTTTATTGTTTCTTATAACGCTACATTCCAAGAATTCTCAACAAGATGGATTGAAAAAATAAAAAAAAGATCAATCCTAATAAGTTCGGAAGGATATCAATTTAGAGAATTGTTTTTTATTAAAATGAATAAAGATTTTGTTGATTTTAAAGAGAGACTAGAAAAACTAATTATGGTTTATTATAACTAGTATACTATAGAATAATGGTTTTACCAGAACTTCCACCATGGTTTAGGCTTTGCAATGATTCTTCGTCTGTAATCTTGTGGTACATCTGAGTCTTGTTGCATATTCTTGATCGCATATTGGGTATAGTGAAATAGATTATTTTCTTCGCCTTCCATTATTCGTTTTAAAACCCTTTGTCCGGGCCACATACGCATTCCATTTGCAGATTCTAATTCGATTTCGATTTCACCCTGAGGATCTGTATCGTTGGTGTTCCATTTTGCACTGTCAGTGATTTGGATTATTGTCTCTCCAATATAAGAAGAAAAACAAAAAACTTTCCAACCATAATGTTTACTAAAAAATCCATTTGGTAGTGGCTCTCCATTTTCAATTTCGGCAGATATTAGATCTTCTAATATTTGTATGCTTTCTATAGAATGATCCATGTCATGACCAATTTTTTTTAAAGTTTTAACTAACCAAGCGTCCGCTTTGTAGATGTCGTGTAGTATTGATGCCATTTCTTTATTTTTAAAGCATTCCTCTGTAAGAATATTTAATTTTTATATGATGCAAATCGTTTTTTAAGATAATATAGGATTTAAAGGAGAGTTTATTACTTCACCTACTTTTACACCAGGACACCAAGTATCTTTGTCATATTGTTGTTGGGTAGAGTCAGGTTCTTTTAATATCATATCCTTATCCATATATATTATGGTCATTACTTTTCTTATGTTTTTAGAAGTGTTTTTTCCTGCACGATGAAAAACCCATCCAGAATGAAAACTAACTTCTCCAATATCAAAGGGTTCAATGATATGTTCAAAACTATTTATTCTAAGATTTTTCTTTATTGTTTTTTCACTTTCGTCACTAATTGATAAGTTTCGGCCTTCAACAATTTTATTGCTACCAGCACTAAATTCTATAGGTCCCATGTTTAATGGTATTTCCTGCAATGGAATCCAAGCAGTAATAGTCTTGTCAGAACTCAATGGCCAATAGAACTGGCCTGCGTGCCATGGAGTAATACCTCCCCCAGCTTCTTTAAATAATGCTTGATCATGATATAATCTTACGCCATCAACTTGCATAAGTTCGGCAGATATATTTGCAATCCTACTATTAAATACAAATTCCTTAATTAGTTTATCTTCTTGCCATAAATTTGATAATTGTATAAAAGCTTTTCCATAAGTATCTTTTTGTTCTAATGGGATATCACCTTCATTTAATTCATCCACTTTTTTTGAAATCACACTATTGTAATAAGTAATAGTGTCAGGTGATAAAACATTTTTTAATTTTATATAAGCGTACTTTTTATAATGATTGATCTGTTCTTCTGTTAAGCGAAATTTGTTTTTATTCATTATTGATATTTTGTATATAATAAACTATCATCTTATTCCTTCACTACTCAGCCAACGTCTATATGCATTGGCATTTTTATTATGTCCTCTAAGTGTTTTAGCAAAAGCATGTTTGGTACCATATCCTGGCTTTGCACACATATATAGATAATCGTGTTTTTTTGGATTAAGGACAGCATCAATTGACTGAATAGATGGCATGTAAATAGGTCCTGGAGGCAGTCCTGGGTTTTTGTAAGTATTATAAGGACTATCTACTTTAAGGTGTTTGTTGAGCACTCTTCTTAGTCCATAGTTTCCAGTTGCATACACCACTGTGGGGTCTGCTTGTAAGTGAATACCTTTTTTTAACCTGTTGAGATAAAGTCCTGCTATTGTGGGGCGTTCTGGTCCATGCTGGGATTCTTTTTCTACGATACTAGCTAATGTATAAACTTCGTTGGGAGTAAGGTTTTGTTTCTTGGCTTTTGCTAATCTATCCTTTTTAGACCAAAAGTATTTATGTTCTTTTTGTAACCTTTTTAATAATTTTTTCGGTGTAATATTCCAATAGACAGAATAGGTGTTA
This sequence comes from Saprospiraceae bacterium, assembly GCA_036479655.1. Taxonomy (GTDB): domain Bacteria; phylum Bacteroidota; class Bacteroidia; order Chitinophagales; family Saprospiraceae; genus CAJXUU01. The sequence continues at coordinate 9,072 of JAZGFO010000208.1, read as the reverse complement.
GGTATAAACAAAGTCATAAAATCTTCTTTGTTATATCCAATAGAATTATAAGTATTTGGGTCAATAAAAAATTGAGCCAATGCAGCAGAATCCAATGCAATATTAGTTGTGATTGCACCTGCAATACCGGGGACATCTCTTACATTATTAAAAATCAGTTTTATAGGAAGTTGTATACCAGATCTGATTGCGCTAATAATCTCTCTATTGTTCCATCCCTTTTTAATATTAAAATTACCTGAAGGAACAGCTTCTTTCTTATAATTCATCCATTGGGCGACTTTTTCAAAAGTAGAAATATCTTTTAGTACATTTTCTTTTTGTAAGATTGCTTTTACTTCTTTAAAGCCATAATTTTTCGGTATTTTTAGATGGTACTCTGGAGTATCAAATGCAGTATTAGGTGTAAATATTGTATTGTATCCCCAGAAAGCGACTCCACCAGCTATTAGCAATAGGATTAAGAATGTATATAGTAGTTTTTTTAGCACCTAATAGTAGTTTTAGTATTGTTCTTTCTCGTTAGGAAAATCTTCTGTTTTGACGTCTGTAATGTATTGTTCTACTGCTCCTTTTATCGTATCAAAAAGATCTAAATATCTCCTTAAAAACCTTGGATGGAAATCTTTAGTAATCCCCAATAAATCATGAGACACCAGTACTTGACCATCACATCCAGGGCCAGCACCTATGCCTATAGTAGGGATCGTAAGACTTTTACTTACTTCGGCACCCAATTTTGCAGGTATTTTTTCTAATACTATTCCAAAACAACCAATATGCTCTAATAATTTGGCATCTTCTCTCAGTTTTTGTGCTTCCTCTTCTTCTTTTGCTCTTACGGTATATGTACCAAATTTGTATATGCTTTGAGGAGTAAGTCCCAAGTGCCCCATAACAGGAATTCCTGCTGATAAAATTCTTTTGATAGAATCTTTCACTTCTGCTCCACCTTCCAGTTTTACAGAATGGGCTCCCGATTCTTTCATAATTCTAATTGCAGACTTTAAGGCCATTTTACTATCTCCTTGATAAGATCCAAATGGTAAATCAACAACCACAAATGATCGATTAATTCCTCGGATTACTGATTGAGCGTGATAGATCATTTGATCAAGTGTTATCGGTAGGGTAGTTTCATGTCCTGCCATTACATTGGAAGCTGAGTCACCGACTAACAGTATATCGATACCTGCAGCATCATATATTTTTGCCATACTATAGTCATATGCAGTTAGCATTGCTATTTTTTCTCCTCTGTTTTTCATTCCTTGGAGAATGTGGGTTGTAATTCGTTTTATATCTTTTTTCGCTGTTGACATTTGAAATTTTATATTTGAGTTTGCAATTTACTATCTTCAGTTTAATATTGATGTTTTTATTTACAAAAAATATATTTTCTATAACACAGTGAGAAGTTTACCTTTCCAATCATGCTTCAGAAGTTATTATACAGAGTATCGGTGGAACAAGTAAAAGCCTATACAATACATCGATAATTAATATGACAAAATATCCACCAGGATTATATTTTTTAAATATAAAATCAGGAGGAAGGTTATATACAAAAAAAAGTGGTAAAGATAGAGTGATAAGATTTTGAACAAGACAAAAATATTACCGTCAGCTTTAGCTGACGGGCTTCAAATTTTGCTCACATTTGGCTTTAACCCCATTGTATATAGCAGGAAATTCTACATTCTCACAAAAAATCTTACCTTAACAATTGAAATTAGAATTATCTCATCTAAATAATGGAATATACTTTTATTGTATTGACAACAAAGGAAAAAGCTATTGAAACAGTTACTCACCAAGGACTAGACTATGACATTATTGATACTTCATGACAGCGTTGGAGCTATAGTGACACATTATCATTTACAATAGATACTTGGCAGCCCTATCTTCAAGAAGTTGATAGTGTAATTAATATATTGGAATATTATGTTCCCAAAATCTATCACATTTTTCACTTTTATTTTTATATCTTGGTGTAATTTATTGGTGATTACTCAATTCTTAGCGTTAAATGAATAACAATACTATTCTTGTAATGCCAATATTTTACACGAAATTTATAAATAAATCATATTTAAATTTTATTTATATTAAATTTGCGCAATCCAATAAATAACCTGTGGCGAAGACTGTAGCAAAGAAATCAAAGAGTAAAAAAAAATCTGGAAAAGTAACTCCTTTAATGGAGCAGTATTTTTCTTTAAAAAGCAAACATCCTGATGCAATATTATTATTCAGGGTAGGGGACTTTTATGAGACATTTGGTGAAGATGCTGTCAAAGCGTCTGATGTATTGGGTATTGTACTTACTTCTCGTAACAATGGTGGCTCAGATATTCCCCTAGCTGGATTTCCTTATCACAGTGTTGATGTATATTTGCCCAAGTTAGTAAGAGCAGGATTTAGAGTAGCGATATGTGAGCAATTGGAAAAGCCTAGTAAAGAAAAAAAGATTGTTGCAAGAGGCGTAACCAATGTGATTACTCCTGGTCTAACGATAGATGATAGTATTCTTGACCGTAAAAACAATAATTTTTTAGCTTCAATATTTTTTGGTCCCAAAAATCATCATGGAGTTGCATTTATTGATATTTCTACAGGTGAGTTTTTAGTAAGCGAAAGTGATTTGGAAGGGGTCGAAAAACTGATTCACAGTTTTGGACCTGCTGAGATTATATATTCTAAATCTTTTAAAAAGAATTATGAACAATGCTTTGGTGATAAATTCTATTCTTATCCTCTTGATGAGTGGATCTATACTATCGATTATACTAAAGAAAAACTCCTTGAAAAATTTGACGTCCCTAATCTTAAAGGATTTGGTGTAGAAAAATTAGATTTTGGTCAGATTGCAGCAGGTGCTGCTTTGCATTATCTTTCAGCTACACAAAATGACAATTTGAAGCATATCCGTAGCATTAATAGAATTCAGTCTGAAGAATATGTGTGGTTGGATAGATTTACAATTCGTAATTTAGAACTTGTATCTTCTGTACATGAGACTGGAATTCCTTTAATTCACGTATTGGATAAAACAGTTTCTCCGATGGGTGCTCGAATGTTAAGAAAATGGGTGCTTCTGCCTCTTTTGTCAGATGTCAAAATTGAAGCAAGATTAGATATGGTCTCTTATTTTTATGAGGAGGAAGAGGAGTGTGACAGTCTTGAAGCGATATTGAGACAAATGGGTGATTTGGAGCGATTAGCTTCTAAGATTTCTATGATGAAAGTCGCTCCTCGTGAATTGTTGCAACTCAAAAAAGCACTAACTAATATTGGTCCTTTAAAGGAATTGCTTCAAAAAAGTACAAATAATCATTTGACTCAATTAGCTAGTAAATTAGTAATGTGTACTGATGTTATTGACTTAATAGAACGAGCAATTTCTGATGAGCCCCCATCTATGGTGAGCAAAGGAGGGACTTTTAAGTCAGGTTACAATAGTGAATTGGATGAGTATACCAATATTGTAAGAAACGCAAAAGACATACTCTTGAATATACAGCAAACAGAAGCTGCGAATACAGGAATTACTAATCTTAAAATTGGATTTAATAACGTGTTTGGTTATTATCTTGAAGTAACCAATAAATATAAAAACTTAGGGTTGATACCTGATAATTGGGTAAGAAAACAAACGCTGACCAATGCAGAGCGATATATTACTGAAGAATTGAAAATATTAGAAACTAAGATATTAGGAGCTGAAGAAAAGATTAGTGGAATCGAAGAAGCATTGTACCATAAGGTAATATTGTCAATTATTGATGATTTAAATTTGATTCAGACTAATGCAGAATTAGTAGCTAATGTTGATTGTATTTTGTCGTTTGCTAGAGTTGCAAAAAAATATAATTATAGTAGACCAAGTGTAAATAGTGGTACTGAAATAGACATTAAGGAAGGGAGACACCCTGTCATAGAGCAACACATGAAACTGGATGAAGTCTATGTACCAAATGATATCTTTTTGTCTAATGAAGAAACACAGATAATGATGATTACTGGACCTAATATGTCTGGTAAGTCTGCTATATTAAGACAGACTGCATTGATATCATTAATGGCTCAAATGGGGTCTTATGTGCCAGCAAAATCTGCATCTATTGGTATTATAGATAAGTTGTTTACAAGAGTTGGAGCATCGGATAATATATCAAGTGGAGAGTCTACATTTATGTTAGAGATGAATGAAACTGCAAGCATAATGAATAATATATCTTCAAGGTCATTGATATTGTTGGATGAGATAGGAAGAGGTACTTCTACTTATGATGGAATATCTATCGCATGGTCATTGGCGGAATATCTACATAATAACAAAGGGGCAACCCCAAAAACACTATTTGCAACTCATTACCACGAATTAAACGAATTAGCTAATAAATACGATAGGATAAAGAACTACAATGTAGCGACAAAAGAACTTGGCGAGAAAGTTATATTTTTGAGAAAACTTGTAGAAGGCGGCAGTAAACATAGTTTCGGTATTCATGTAGCGAGAATGGCAGGAATGCCTAAAGAAATATTAATTCGTGCTAATGAAATACTAAAACAACTTGAACAAAAATCAATAACATCAGAAAATGGTGTTCAATCTCAAGATCTCACTGAGGCAGTACAAAATATAGAAGCAGATGCTTATCAATTATCAATATTTGAAACGGTAGATCCGTTGGCAGGTCAATTGCGACAAGCAATTGAAGATGTACAGATTAACAGTATGACTCCTATAGAATGTATGATGAAACTTAATGAACTTAAAGACCTAATTGACAAATGAAAAACATCTTAGTTACAGGAGGTTTAGGATACATTGGATCTCATACAGTGATAGAATTGCTCAAAGCAAATTACAAGGTGCATATAATTGATAATTTTTCTAATAGCGATTTGGTAATGTTACATAGAATCGAGCAATTATCTGATAGTAAACCCCAATTTACAGCTTTAGATTTACGGGAAGAATCAATGGTTTTGTCATTTTTTGAACTCAATAAAGACATTGATGGAGTGATACATTTTGCAGCATTGAAGTCAGTAGGCGAGAGTGTCAATAAGCCGTTGGAATATTATAATAATAATATCTCTGGGTTAAATAATCTATTGAAAGGAATGGCAATAAATAAGGTAGGTAATCTTGTGTTTTCATCTTCTTGTACAGTATATGGAAGTCCTGAAATATTGCCAGTTACGGAGCATACACCTATTGGATTTACACCTTCTCCATATGGAGCAACAAAACAAATAAGCGAAAGAATAATTGAAGATTTTGCACATAGTATAGAGTGGCTTAGCGCTATTTCTCTACGATATTTCAATCCGATAGGAGCACATGATAGTGGTATGATAGGTGAGTTGCCAAGCGGAGTGCCAAATAATCTGATGCCCTATATTACTCAGACTGCTGCTGGATTAAGAAAAGAATTGTCAGTCTTTGGTGATGATTATAAAACACATGATGGGACAGCTGTAAGAGATTATATTCATGTAATGGATTTAGCAGATGCACATGTCAAATCTATTGATTATCTTGAGCGTATTAAAACAGAGAATCAACATTTGAAAATTAATATCGGAACAGGTAAAGGACTCTCAGTTCTCGATATTATTCATTCTTTTGAGCGGACTGCGGGAATAAAATTAGCATACAAAATAGCGCCACGTCGTGAGGGAGATGTGGAGACGATATACGGTGATGTATCGTTAGCTAAACAGATACTAAACTGGGAAGCCAAATACACTGTGGATGATATGACAAGATCTGCATGGGTATGGGAAAAGAACTTTAGAGGTATTCAATAATTATAATATTTAAAAGCAATGTTTTTTAAAGAAGCAACATCTGGGGATAATAATCCAATCTTTTATTTGATGACAATAGTCGCCGTAATATTTGCCTACTTTTTAGGTTCTTTGCCATTAGTAGGTTTGCAATTATTTATGGTAAAGAAAAATTCAAATATTGGAAAAGAAGAAGTCGATCAATTTTTTGAAACAATGGACTTTTCAATTTTGGGTGTACATTCCAATATTGGTTTGATATTTATGATTTTGACATTTATTTTTGCTTTTTTAGCATTTATGCTGTGTGTTAAGTACCTTCATAAACGACCTTTTCTAAATATAATAACTCCAAAATCTACGATTAACTGGAAAAAAATATTTTTTGGTTTTGGACTTTGGTTTTTGATATCGTTGATAATGGAAGGTGGATCAATATTATTAAACCCCGATCACTACTATATGAATTTTAAACCATTAAGTTTGATAGTATTAGTCTTGATATGTTTGGTGTTTTTACCCTTTCAGACCAGCATGGAAGAGTTTTTTTTAAGAGGTTATATTATGCCAGGAATAGGCTTAGTGACAAAGAATAAATGGATTCCATGGGTGCTTTCTAGTGTTATATTTGGAATAATTCATGGTTCAAATCCTGAGGTAGAAAAGTTCGGCTTTTGGACAATGCAGCTATACTACATAGGAGCAGGTTTGTTTTTAGGAGCTATTACTATCATGGATGATAGCTTAGAATTGGCGTTAGGTGTACATGCAGCTACTAATTTTTTTGGAGCAGCGATCTTTTCGTTTGATGGGAGTGTGTTGCAGACAGATAGTCTTGTCAAAGCATCCCAAATTAATCCATTGATGATGAGCTTGACCTTCTTTATTGGAGCGGTTGTATTTATATATATATGTAGTAAAAAATATAATTGGAAAGGGTGGAGTTCTATAATGGAAGATATAGATACATCAAAAGACACAAATAAAATACTTATAAACAACTCAATATGATGAATAGAATATTATTACTAATTACGTTTTCGTTTTTTATAATTAATGTAAGTGCACAAAATTGTTATTGGCAACAAAGTGCAGATTATAAAATGGATATTGATTTTGATGTAAAAAAGAATAAATTTAAAGGAGAACAAATAATTACTTATACTAATAATTCTCCTGATGTTTTAGAAAATATTTTCTACCATCTGTATTATAATGCATTCCAGCCTAATAGTATGATGGATACACGATCAAGGACAATTACTGATCCTGATAGGAGAGTTAAGAGTAGAATATTTTCATTGAATGAAAAAGAGATAGGATACCAAAAAATTAAATCATTAAAAATTAATGGTAAAAAATTGAAATACCATGTTGAAGGTACAATATTAGAAGTTCCTTTGGGTAAATATGCGATCCAACCAGGAGAAACAGTAAAATTGGAAATGAAGTTTGAAGCTCAAGTGCCAATACAAATAAGAAGGACAGGAAGAGATAATGCTGAGGGAATCAGATATTCTATGTCGCAATGGTATCCAAAACTATCTGAATATGACTATCAAGGATGGCACGCTAACCCTTATGTTGGAAGAGAGTTTCATGGTGTGTGGGGAGATTTTGATGTGACAATAGAGATTGACAAAGATTATATGATAGGAGCAACTGGAGTATTGCAAAATCCGGCTCAAATAGGGAAAGGGTATAGTGATGTGGTGATTCCGAATAAGAAGAAAAAACTTAAGTGGAATTTTAAAGCAGAGCATGTACATGATTTTGTATGGGCAGCAGATCAAGACTACGAACATATAAAACATGAAACTTATAATGGTACAATAATTCATTTTTTATACCAGCCAAATGAAAAGACAAATGAAAACTGGAAGAATCTTCCAAAAGTAATGGATGCTGCTTTAAAATATGTAAATGAAAGATTTGGTATTTATCCATATCCAGTGTATTCAATAATTCAAGGTGGCGACGGTGGTATGGAATATCCAATGGCTACTTTGATAACTGGAGAAAGAAATTTTGGTTCTTTGGTAGGTGTGTCCGTTCATGAATGGATGCACAGTTGGTTTCAAATGGTACTTGCTACTAATGAGTCATTATACCCATGGATGGACGAAGGTTTTACAAGTTTTGGATCAGCAGAAACGATGAATCATTTGCGCAAAATCGGTCTAATCAATGGAGATGTAGTTGATAACCCAATGGCGGGATCTATTGTTGGGTTAGGAGCTAATCATGCTGGGTCAGAGCTTGACGAACCAATAAGTATGCATGCTGATCACTTTAACACCAATCGTGCTTACGGTATCGGTTCTTATACTAAAGGTTCTGTATTTTTAGAACAATTGAAGTATATAATAGGGAAAGAATCGTTTGCTAAGGGAATGTTGAGATATTTTGATGAATGGAAATTTAAACATCCTAATCCAAATGATTTTATTCGAATAATGGAACATGAATCTGGTTTAGAATTGGATTGGTACAAAGAATATTGGATCAATACTACCAAATATCCTGACTACAGTATAGACACAATTATAGGCAAAAAAATAACGCTAAGCCAAAAAGGACTAATGCCAATGCCTTTAGAAATTGTAGTGACACCAGAAAAAGGAAAAACAGAAGTCTATTATATCCCATTAAGAATAATGAGAGGTGAGAAACCCAATGAATTTGGTGAAGATATTAAATACCAAATTATGGACGATTGGCCATGGACACACCCTACCTACGAATTGGAAATAGATTGTAAAGCAAGTAAAATTAAAAAAATAGAGATTAATCCAACTATAAATTTTTTGGATTTGGATAGGACTAATAATGTATATCCGAGAGTAGAAGAATAATTAACTTTTTGTGATTGTAGATGGAGGAGTTTTATTTAGAAAATAAAAATTAAAGAAATAGTATATTTTTATATTTGTTGTAAACTTTATTTGCAAAATATATGATTTTGTGAATAATAGAATATTCTTCATCTTTTTAGTCTTTCTGTCATTATCAAAAAAATAAAAAGCTCAATAAAAAGTAAGACAACATCAATTGTAAAATGGATAATTTCGTTTATAACAAGATATTAAAAAAAAACAACAATATTCATTCTCATTCATCATATATAACAAATAAAAATATGTAACTACTCAGGTACTAAATAAGAGAATGAGTATTAAGATTCATAATATCACAAAGATAACTATAAACATTGAGATTTCGTTTTTTTAATGTATCAATACAAGAACGTATGATACAGAAAGCATC
>JAZGFO010000207.1:0-12694 GCA_036479655.1 Saprospiraceae bacterium | reverse complement strand
TTCTCATGATCTCGTAAGACTAATTGATCAAAAAGGTTTAGTCCCAGAAGAAGTATATTCTGGACTAATAAATGGTCAATCTTCACATGATCATAGTGAGTTAGAAAATGGATTAAAAGGTTTTTTGGACGGGGTTAGAAAAAGCACTGTGCTTAGCCAAAACTGGAAAACTGCTTTCTCATCTATTTTGGATAGTTATATTGGAAGTGTTTCAGAGCAATTTACATACAATGAAAAACCTTATACTCCTCAAACTTTTGCGGAGCAATTAAATCTAAATACAGATAGCTACAAAACAATTACTTCATTTACTCACCACCCTTTTTATGAAAATTTTATCCTCGAAATTCCTGACAATTATTCCAATGGCACGTATTTTAATATGCCTTTGGATGAATTGATGAGTACATTGGACTTTGCAATTTTGGCTGGCTATACAGTTGTATGGGATGGTGATGTGAGCGAAAAGGGTTTTTCCGCATCTAATGGTATTGCTATTTTACCAATAGATAATTCGACGGATGATCTATTTGCAGCTCCTCGTGAAGAACGAAAAGTAACTCAAGAAAACAGGCAAATTAGCTTTGAAAACTACAGAACCACAGATGACCACTTGATGCATATAATAGGTATAGCAACTGACCAAAAAGGTACTAAGTTTTATCTTACAAAAAATTCATGGGGAGAAAGAGGAGAATATAGTGGATACTTATACATGTCAGAAGCATATGTGAAAATGAAAACTGTTGCTCTTATGTTACATAAGGATGGCATGCCAGATGATGTCAGAAAAAAACTTAAAGAAAGTAAATAATAGCAAAAAAACCAATGCACTAACTGCTAAGATAGCGTCAATAATTGAAATGAATGATAAATAAAAAATAGAATCTGTAAAAATGACATAAATAAAGGTCTTCAATTCTCGTGCTATGAATAGCTCGAAGTAGTTGGGGACATTGCATAGGTAACCACAATACCCCTAATACTGATATTCGGAATTATAAAATGGTATTTTAGACTGAATCATCAGATGAGAAATATAGACTTTTACTCACTACTATTTTTATCAAAACCGTAGCTTGAATTATTATTTCAGATAATTAACTGCTACTACATTTTCCATAACACCGCTTTCCATTTTATCCACAAGTATCTTAGACAAGTCTACTCCTTTAATTTTCAGGTAAGTTTTAATAGATTTAACCCTATTGGATATTACTTTGAGATTATTGCCAGAAACATAATGTCCAGTAATAAGAACACGAGTTATTGGTTCTGTCTTTAATCTAGCAGCAATCAGATTTAACTTAGTTAAAATTGATTTATCTAATGTTGCAATATTAGGTTTGTAATTTAAAAGAATTCTTTCGGCAGAAAGTATTGAGTATCCAGCATTTTTAGTCGCACTAACAAATTTTATCTGTTGAAAATCTAATCCTTTGATTTCAGCTACGGGTTTTAATTCATAGCCTTGCATGTAATCCTTTACTACATTACCAAAAATAGCAATATCACCATCACTTGTGAGATTGACATTAATAGGTACGCTATTGTAAAGAATAACTGATTGTTTTTGAGCATTAACACTTACAGCAGCAAGTAATGCACAAGCACATAGTGCTTGGGGGAGTTTTGACATTATCATGGGTATTAGTTTTTAATGATTTAAACTAATTGGGTATTTATAAAGCATTGCTTATCAAGCATAACACTACATATCAAAAAAAAGTTCATTTAATAGTAATTAATCTTCTTTTAACCCCCTACCCTTTTTATTAAGCTTATCTTCTGATTGAAGTTTTTTCATTAAATTATCTAATACACCATTCACAAATTCTTTACTTTTTTCAGTGCTATAAGCTTTAGCAACTTCAACATATTCATTGATAGTTACTTTAGCTGGTATTGAAGAAAAGTTGAGCATTTCACAAGCAGCCATCTTTAATAATGCCATATCAAGAATGGCTAACCTATCAGGATCCCAGTTAGATAATATCGGTTTTATTATTTCCAATAACTGTTTATCATTATTGTACGTTTGATTAAGCAATTCTTCACCGTATTCTTTGATGGTTTCATCATCTGGATAAAACTCTTCATAAAACTTGATATCACTACTTGGCAGTGCTTTGATTACTTTTTTCATAGCACCAATCACCAATGATTTATCATCTAACCAATTGAGGTATTTATCTCCAATTATATCATTGTATAATTCACTCTTTCGACAATATCTGTACAGCTCTAAAAGTATATCAACATGATCTTGGTCGGAAGATTCTTTTGCAAGATAATCTATATAAAAGGCAGATTTAGAAAAATCAGAATAAATGGTTTTTAAATGATCAATGTCAGATGAAGAATTAAACTCTTTCTTCTCAAAAAACTCTTGTAATTCTTTACTTTTTATTAATCTATCAATTAGATTATTCTCATAGATCTTTGCAGTAAATATTTTATCAGCATCTGTGGGCAAGTGCTTTTTGTTTCGCTTTGTAAAGTCTTCTTGAGCTATTTTTATAATATTAAGGACAATGTATATATTATAAATTAATACTTCATAACTCATATCAATTGAGTCCCAATATCTCTTTTGAATCATCCTTTGAGTCAGACTCTCATCTGTTCTCAATGCATAAAAGAGTTGCATTACCTTGATTCTTACACTACGTCTACTAAGCATTATTTCAAATTAACTTTTTAAAACAAAATATGTTTTATGTATTAAATAAAAATGTAATACAAAGAAAGACATTTTTTCCTATTAAATCAATAAAACAAATTGTTTTTAATAATTATAGTCTAAACGAGTTCTTCTTCATCTTTTGAACGTGCGAATATCACCAATAAGTCTTCTAATTGTGATTTTAATTCTTTCCTATGAATTATAAAATCTAAAAAACCGCTTTCAAGTAAAAATTCAGACCTTTGAAAACCTTCTGGCAAATCTCTTTTAATCGTTTCTTTTATAATCCTAGGTCCGGCAAAACCAATGAGCGCTTCTGGCTCCGCAAAATTAATATCACCCAACATTGCAAATGAAGCTGTAACTCCTCCAGTTGTAGGGTCAGTTAAAAATGAAAAATAAGGAATTGCATGCCTAGACAATTGAGCTAATTTTACTGATGTTTTTGACATTTGCATCAATGAAAATGCAGATTCCATCATTCTTGCGCCTCCAGATTTAGAAATTATCATAAATGGAGCCTTATGCTCTATACAAAAATCTATTGCTCTTGCTATTTTTTCTCCTACTACTGATCCCATAGAACCTCCAATAAAAGAAAAATCCATTGCAGCAATCACAAAATCTTTTCGTCCACATTTTCCGTGTGCTACAGAAATTGCATCTTTCAATCCAGTTTTTTCATGTGCCGCAACTAATCTATCGCTGTACGACTTTACATCTTTAAAATTAAGTATATCTTTAGATACTACATCTTCAAACAGAAGGTTGTATTTTCCATCAAAAATGATATCAAAATAGTCATGTGATCCAATACGCACATGATAATCACATTTAGGACAAATAAATATATTCTCTTTCAGCTCTTTTATAGTAGTGAGCTCTGTACATTTCTTACATTTATGCCACAAGCCATCTGGAGCCTCTTTCTTAAATTTTGTTGCGGTTTGTATACCGTCTTTTAATCTTTTGAACCAACCCATAATTAATATTTCTTAGTTTTTTATTAGATGTCTATGGAATTTAATTTGCTATGCTAAAGGTATAATATTAATTCTTATTGCCTATATATTTTACACTTCATTCGATAAGCAATCAAATAATATTTCTATAGGATGATAGGACATACTTTTTGTCCCATCTAATATCTGATGTCGGCAGCTTGTACCACTCGCAGCGACAATATCAAGAGCCTTCAATTTATTTATCCATGGAAACAAAATTAATTCTCCAATTTGCATACTTAAATCAAAATGTTCTTTCTCATATCCAAAAGATCCTGCCATACCACAACATCCAGAAGGTATAATACTTACATTGTTACCTTTTGGAAGAGAAAGCAACCAAGCTAATTCATCTATATTTGTTAATGCCTTTTGATGACAATGTCCATGTAAATAAATATTTTGATCGCTTTCATTAAATGCATCTTCTTTCAAATTTCCATTAGAAAATTCATTAAATAAAAAACTTTCAATAGTAAAAGTATTTTTAGCAATTTTTTCACTGTCATTTATTAAATGCTTGGTGACTAATCTTGGATATTCATCACAAAAACTTAATATTGCAGATGGCTCAATACCAACTAAAGGAGATTGCGCATTAATATGCTTGGAAAATAACAATACATTATAATCTGCAAATTCTTTGGCTATATCGAGCAAACCTTTTGAAATGGCTGCACGTCCACTTTCTTTATGATTTAGCAAAATTACATTATATCCTAATCTAAAAAGCAACCTAATTGCCTTTTCGCCAATTGCTGCATCATTAAAATTAGTAAATTCATCACAAAAAAAATAAACCTTTTTTGCATCATTCTTAACTTTGAAATCAGAACGAATATTTTTCCACCTACTTCTCAAAGGACGTGAATCTACATTAGGCAATGATCTTAAAGGGTGAATACCAATTGATTTCTTAAGTACCTTGCCCAAATATTTATTCTTAATTATAAAGTTTGAAAAGGGAGCAACAATGCTACTTAACTTGCTTATTTTAGAAAAACGAGCAATTATATGTGATCGCAATGGCACTCCATTATGCTTATTGTATTGATATAAGAATTCTGATTTCATTAAACTCATATCAATATTAGATGGACATTCAGATTTACACCCTTTGCAAGAAAGGCATAGATCCATAACATCTTTAAGTTCACTACTGTTCCATACATTATCGGATTGAGGTCTAGTAAGTATTTCTCTCAACGTATTTGCTCTAGCCCTTGTCGAATCTTTTTCATTTCGAGTTGCCATGTAACTAGGACACATCGTCCCCCCAGAAAGATGACTTTTTCTACAATCTCCTGAACCATTACATTTTTCAGCAGTTCGGAGTATTCCTCCCGTATCAGAAAAATCAAACATGGTACTACAACTCAATTCCTCGTGATCATCACTGTATCGCAAAGATTCATTCATAGGAGGAGCATTAACAATTTTGCCTGGATTGAGTATATTTTTAGGATCCCAAGCATTTTTCAGCTTTACAAATGATTCATAAATATACTCTCCATAAACTACTTTAATAAATGGTGCTCTCACTCTACCATCACCGTGTTCTCCACTCAGAGAACCGCCGTATTTTTTGACCAATTGTGCAGAAGCCAAGCTAATGTCATAAAAAAGTGCTTTGTCTTCTTTTGTTTTTAAATTTAATATTGGTCGCAAATGAATTTCTCCTGCACCAGCATGTGCATAATAAACTGATTGTTGTCCAAAGCTATCCATTAGCAATGAAAATTCTGCAATATAGTCTGCCAAAACTTCAATGTTAACTGCTGTATCTTCAATACATGCAACTGCTTTATTATCACCTGGCAAATTTGCCAAAAGTCCTAACCCAGCACCCCTCAGATTCCAAATGCGATCAACATCTGTTTCAATAATTGGAAATGCATATCCAAAATTGTTGCTTTTTAATTCGTCAATTAATTGAATGATTATTTTTTTTCCTTCCCATAAATTATTTGTTCTAAAAGATACCAACATAATAACTTGTGGATCATCTTCTATAAAGAATCTATTTTTTTGATAAGTAATTTGTCCCTTTGTACAATCCAAAATAATCTTATCCATCATTTCGCATGCATAAGGCTTGTGATTCATTATTAATGGAATAGAACGCAAACTTTCGTCAATACTATGATAATGTATTGCTACCAACACTTCATATGGAGGAGGAACATCAACTAAATCAATCGTAATTTCTGTTGTGAATGCCAAAGTACCTTCACTACCACATAAAAGACTACAAATATTAATTTTGTCGTCTGAATTTGAAAAAACTTCATTTTCAATAAGCATATCAAGAGCATAACCTGTATTTCTTCTTTTTACAAATTTATTAGGATATTCTTTATGTATTTCAGCAATAAAATCTATGTCTGATAATGTTGTAAGTAAATGACGATAAATATCTCCTTCTAAATTAGTTAACTGACATTTTTTTAAAAAATCAACTTTTGAAAGTGGTTCAAAAACTGCTAAACTACCATCTGATAAAACAGCTTTTAATCTCACAACATGATCTCGTGTATTACCATATACGATAGAAGTTGTACCGCAGCTGTTATTGCCTACCATACCTCCAATATTTGCTCGATTGGCTGTTGCTGTATTAGGACCAAATAGGAGATTGTATGGTTTTAAAAATTGATTTAAATCATTTCTAATTACTCCTGGTTGAACAGTTACTGACTTATTGTTTTTATCAAAAGAAATGATTTTTGTTAAATATTTAGAGACATCAATTACCAATCCACTTCCTACACATTGTCCCGCAAGTGAAGTACCTCCCGCTCTTGGAATAAGAGGAACATTGTTTTTAAAACACCATTTAAGTATTACACAGATGTCCTTAGTATCTTTTGGAAGTACAACACCAAGTGGCAATTCTCGATATACAGAAGCATCAGTAGCATAAATTATTTTATGCAAATCATCTGTCAACAAATCGCCCTTTATCTTATCATTTAATTCTTGAAGGTTGAGTACAGCCATATATCAAAGATAATATAAAGTTGTATTTATATAGCTTCGTCGGGCTAAGTTATATTACAAATATTAACAATCCCAGTTTTCATCATTTTCTACAATTTCCTTGAT
The DNA here is from genome assembly GCA_036479655.1 of Saprospiraceae bacterium. Lineage (GTDB taxonomy): Bacteria > Bacteroidota > Bacteroidia > Chitinophagales > Saprospiraceae > CAJXUU01. The sequence goes on along the minus strand of JAZGFO010000207.1, from coordinate 5,899 downwards.
TTTATCAAAGATTGGCTTTAAACCTTCTGGAAAATCACTAAATTCAATTAGTATTTCATAAGATTCTTCTTCAGTGAATATTTTTAATATCTCTCCCCCACCGTCCGCACAGTCTGGACAGCCATATATTTCCTTATAATTTTTAAAATCTTCAAAATCAATAAGTGAAATTATATCTTCCCATTCAGAGGTGGAACTATCTGTACAGTTGATCTCTGGAAAGTTGGCATCCTCTGTCCATCCCAATGTTTTTTTCAGAAAATTATCAGAAGTAAATTGAGTTTTAGTTATGCAATAACCAAAACATTCTCCAAAATAAGTCTCATGATTAATTTTTACAATCTGACTACTTTCTTGTTTGGAGCAAGAAGAAAACATTAGTGAAATACTTGCGATAAATAATAGTAATAATTTTTTCATTTTAATTTATTTATGGTTTCATTCTTTAGACGTTATATATATTGTAAAACGTTGATAAAAAAGCAAAAAAATAGAGCAATTTGATTAAAATTGCTCTATTTATATTAATAACATATTTAAGTAAACTTAAACTATCATAGTTGTATTATCTTAAGAATGCTGCTGCAACACCTCCATCAACATTAATAACTCCACCTGTAGTTTTTCTCAAGTCTGTTAATGTCGCTGTAACCGCATTTGCAATATCCTCAGGGAGAATAACCTCGTTTAACAATGTTCTATTGGCATAATGTGCCGGTAATTGTTTTACAGTAATCCCATAGGCTTTGGCTCTTCCTTTAGCCCAAGCACCTTCCCAAATCTTACTATTTGCAATAACTGCATCAGGATTAACAGCATTTACTCTGATTTTGTCAGGTCCCAACTCAGCTGCTAATAATCTTGACATATGTAATTGAGCAGCTTTTGCTGTACTATATGCTACATTATTAGGACCAGCTACTAACCCATTTTTACTTGCAATATTAATAATATTACCTCCCATAGCTTGTTTTCTCATGATTTCTGTACCCATCTTTGACAATAAAAATTGCCCTTTAACTAAGATGTTTTGTAACAAATCCCAATCTGAATCTTTCGTTTCTTCAATTTTTTTGGACATTGCTATTCCAGCACTATGTACAACAATATCGACACCTCCATACTCAATACAAGCTTGATCAAAAACTGCTTGAATTGATTTACCATCTAAGATATTTGATACTTTAGAAGAACATTGATCGGAAGAAAATTTATCTGCTTCGATTTTCAAATTACCTGCATTTACATCAGTCATAACAACTACTGCACCTTTAGCTACAAGATCTCTTGCTATGGCACTTCCTATTCCACCTCCTGCTCCAGATATTAATGCAACTTTTCTTGACAATGGTTTTTCCGCTGGCTGTCTTTTTAGTTTTGCTTCTTCTAACAACCAATATTCTATATCAAATGCTTCTTGTAAAGGAAGTGAAGTATATTTTGATACAGCTTCAGCACCTTTCATTACATTGATAGCATTAATATAAAACTCACTCGCTACTCTTGCAGTTTGTTTATTTTTAGCATAAGTAAACATACCTACACCTGGATATAAAATCACTACTGGATTAGGATCTCTTAATGCTGGACTTGTTTTTCGTTTATGCTTATTATAATAATCAGCATAATCATTTCTGTATTCATCAAATTGTTTGCTGATGACAGTCATCGCTTTTCCATCAATCTCTTGATTTGGCTTTAATTTTAATACTAAAGGTTTAATTTTAGTTCTTAAAAAATGATCTGGGCAAGAAGTTCCTAAAGGAGCCAAATTACTTAATCGAGTACTATTGACAAATTCCATTACTCTAGAGTCATCAGAAAAATGTCCAATCATACTCGCTTTACTAGAAGCCAAACCTCTCAATATTGGAGCTACTTTTGCTACTTGTTTTAATCTATCAGCTGGCTTGAGACTTTTAACTTTCTCTTTACCAAATACACTTTTCTTTTTATATGCTTTAGCTAAATATACAGCAGCTTTCTCTATCGCATCAAGACTGCTATAATAACAGTCTTTAGCATTGTCGCCCCATGTAAACAATCCATGTCCACCAAGTATTATACCTGTAATACCTGGATTATCTTCATAACATTTACCAATTATTACACCTAAGTCAAAACCAGGTCTTTGCCATGGAATCCAACCCATTTTTCCTCCCCAAATTTCTTTTGTTAACTCCTCACCATTAGCCGCAGCTGCAATAGATATCACTGCATCAGGATGTAAGTGATCAATATGCTTAAATGGTAAAAATGCATGTAACGCTGTATCAATAGAAGGAGCTCTAGAATCTAAATCAAACAAACATCTTGTATAATGCCCTACCATTTCATCCTCAAATTTCAAGCCTTTATATATTGATTTTAAGTCATTCAATCTTTTCATATATAAGCCTGCCAAACCATCGCGTTTTAGCGTTCCTATATCACCACCTGATCCTTTGATATACATCACTTCAACCTTTTCACTTGTCAAAGGATCTTTTTCCATAGTCTTGCAACTTGTATTACCACCACCAAAATTCGTAATTCTTAAATCTCTACCTAAGATATTTGATCGATATAAAAGTAACTTTACTTGATCATTTTTACATTTTTTCGCTTCTTTTTCTTCCCAGAAATCACTGACATGTTTATACTTTTTACTCATAGAATTTTGTTAGTTAGTTTAGAATTATTAAAAATTAAACCACAAGATAACCATTCATTTAAATTAACATAAAAAATACTCAAAAAATCTGTATATACAAGTTGGAAAAATATTTTATTATTTTACCGTATCTTGCATATTTAATTTAACTTTAGCATGAATATACATTTTCAAACAACAATCTCCATCTTGTTTATATTTTTAATATTAAGTTGCCAATCAAAAATCAGTACAAAAGACTACACTATACATGATGCTAACAATGCAATGGAATTAGCAAGTAGTCATTACAAATTGATGCTTAGTAGCATACCTGATACTCTACTACCAAGGACTGTTAGCAAGAATAACAAGTTGGAATTAGTTAAATCTCATGATTGGACAAGTGGTTTTTTTCCTGGAGTACTTTGGAATCTTTACACATATAACAATAATGCTATATATAAGAAGCAGGCAATACAATATACAAATCTTATAAAAAACCAACAATATAATCATAGTACGCATGACTTAGGCTTTATGCTCTATTGTAGTTATGGCAATGGATATTCAATAACAAATGATACAGCTTATAAAAAAATTCTACTAAATGGAGCTAAAACACTTTCGAGTCGATTCAATACTAAAGTTGGCTGTATCAAATCTTGGGACTGGAATCCTGATTGGCAATTTCCAGTCATTGTTGATAATATGATGAATTTAGAATATTTACTTTGGGCATTCAATAACAGTAACGATTCGATATATTATCATCAAGCGATTTCACACGCTGACATCACTTTAAAAAACCACTTTAGACCTGACAATAGTTCGTGTCATATGATTGATTATGATACAATTACAGGAGCTATAATTGAAAAAATAACTGTTCAAGGATATGCTGATGATTCTGCATGGTCAAGGGGTCAAGCTTGGGGTCTATATGGATACACTATGATGTACCAAAAGACAAAAAAGAAAAGATATTTAATCCAAGCTCAAAAAATTGTTGATTTCATTTTTTCACATCCTAATATGCCAACTGACCTTATTCCATATTGGGATTATAATGCACCCAATATTCCAGATGCTCCAAGAGATGTTTCTGCCGCTACAATTATCGCCTCAGCACTATTAGAATTACAACACCATGTTGCTATACAAAAGAAAAACATATACTTCAATAATGCGAAAACTATTCTTAACAACTTAAGTTCGGATGTATATACTGCAAAAGTAGGCACCAATAATAATTTCATACTTAAACACTCTACTGGCTACCTTCCCAAAGGAAAAGAAATTGATGTACCACTAATTTATGCTGATTACTACTATATAGAGGCCCTATTAAGATATATTGAGATAGAGAATATGACATATAAAAATTAAAAGATATCTACTTCTTTTTTTTTCGTAAAAGCAAAAATAATAGTAATAGACCGAGAGTAATACCCGCCATATACAACCAACCGTTTGAATCGTTTAATTGAAGAGGGGCATCATCCCCATAGTATACAAACCCTGCCCAATAATATGGATTTTTAAATAATTGAGGAGCATTTTTAATATAATATCTTTTCGCTTCAACTAATGCCGTTGACTTACCCATACCTTTTTTTACATTAAGGTAGTACAACTCCATTATTTCTGTTGTTGATTTATCATTTACTGGCCAAAGACTAATCAACTGATTTGGACAATTTGCATAAGCAAATGCTCTTCCCAAACTAGCCACACCTTCACCTTTTTGGATTTTACCAACCCCTGTATTACAAGCGCTAAGTGTGACTAAGTCTGCTCCCAAATCCATATTTACAATTTCATATGCATAAAGTTGTCCATCAGCAATAGAATCATTCTCAGTGCTAAAATACAATCTAGAATAGTCTGGGTTTTCATGATCAACAATTCCATGAGTAGCAAGATGTATTAGGACTTTCCCTTTCGAGTTAGACTTAAAGTTATGCTCTGAAGCCATTGATTCTAAATAAGTATCCCCTTTAAACAAAGTACTGATAGTAATAACTTCTTTCTCTGTTTCTAATAAGGGTGTCAATTTATCACGAAAAGATACACCACGTTCTTTGCTAAAGTAGTCATCAAATGATTCTCTCTTTTTACTCTTCCTAAAAACAGGAGCCATTACAATTGTTCCTCGACAATCACTCCTCTTCCGTTTTTTATGCATCATCGTTGCTGAATATTGATAGTCTATATTATAATTTAATATAACCATCTCTTTAGAACTAGGATCAATAAGTATTTCAAAAGGAATTAAACTAAGTCCCTTATCAGAAATAATTGATATTGACTTGATATTGGATTTAAGAAAAGGAAACAATAAAATAGAAAACAATTTTTCCTTAATATCATTATTCTTACTTGTTTTTATACTTCTTACCAATTCTGTTGTCAATGATGCTAAAGCATGATTATTATCAATTTTCACAAATTGATGGTCTTGCTTAGATAATGAAATCACAAATAATCCTCTTTCCGTATTTAAATACGAAATGACCATTCTGTCAATTGATAAATCATTAACAATATCGTCAACAGTGGTAATGTTTGTCTTATAAATAGCATCAAAATATTTAGGATATTCTCTTTTTATTTCCCCAATTTTATGATACAGATCATCTTTGAATTTGTTCAGTTTTGAGAGCCCATTAGTATATACTGAAGGATTTAAGCTATCTGTCTTTTCTAAGGATTCTATATACTGTTTAATCGCAATTATTGAGTCTTGAATTCTTTGTTTTTCATTTATAATACTTACAGGAATTCCAATTAATTTACTTGAGTTATCTTCGGCAATGTTTTCATATAAAAAAGTATTTTTTGTTTTTTCAATAACTCTAAATGCTTTTTTTAAATATATAACATCATTAGAAATAGTATATTTAGTGTAGTACATATCAACTATAATATCATATAATGACTGATATTTAGAAGTCATTATTTTTCTACTATCTACATCTTCATAATTTAGCTTTAAAAAAGATATTAATGAGTCACAAACAACAACTGTATTAAGTGCATCATCCAAATATTCATTATTATTTTCAATTTTATAATTCTTGTGTAAAAATTGAAGTTTTGCTTTTAAAGACTCTATCAATTCTATAGGCGTTTCCATTTGACTAAAATCTAACGGGTTATTTTTATTGTATTTTAAAGAAGTAAAAGAAGCTTCTAAAGTCTCAATTGCCAAGTTTTTTTCACCAGTAATAGTATATGCTTTGTGCAAAATCCTTAAAATGTTTG
>JAZGFO010000206.1:0-2725 GCA_036479655.1 Saprospiraceae bacterium | reverse complement strand
TCCACCTCTTCCCATTCCGAACAGAGAAGTTAAGCCCCTTAGCGCCGATGGTACTGCAATTGTGGGAGAGTAGGTCGCTGCCAACTAATTTAAAAGCCTTACAGAAGAAATTTTGTAAGGCTTTTTTTATATTACATTATAGAAAATTACTAAACGAGAAAACACAGAGTCCAACTCTCGCTCTATGCTTGTATGAGGTCAGGTTCATTGGATATATTAGTACATTGTATTAATTATTATACCAAAAGGTAGTTCTCAAAATAGTGTGTCTGATTATTTCTAAAAACTAGAATTAGTTTGTTTTAATAATATTTTTAGTGAAAAGCTGTAAAAAATATACCGTGTTTTATCCTTTGATGTTAATAAAGTTAATGTTTTTCTTTAGTTTTTCTTCATATTGAAACAGATATATCGGGTATTTATATCTTTTCTCCCTTATCTTTTGCTACTGAGCTGATTAGTGCAAAAAACAGACTCTTCTACAACCATTCCACTACTAACTAATTTGAATGTCTTCTAGTAATAGAGATTTAAGATTAGGTTTTTTTCAATTTAATACTACTTTTCCTGTCTTCCAATTAATAACCTTGGTAGCAGGTACGGTATCAAATAAGATTTGTTTTTTAATATCACCTCTTATAATATTTTTCCACCCCTTTTTTACGCTATGTATCATAATCAAATCACCACCACCATAGATGATATCTTTATCTGATCCATATCTCTTCACTCCTGCTCTATCAAATATACCAGTAAATATCTGGTAATCGACAATTGGTACTCCACAATACCAAGTGCTATGGTCTGACAATTCTTTATATCCAAATCCTACTTTTTTAAGATTATTATATTCACCAAGTTTTTCAACTTTGATGTCATCAATGTAAAACAAAGGCTCATATGCTCCCCAAGCGGATTGTTCGCCTACATCGGCAAAATCCTTATTGATATCTATTTTTGGAGTGTCATTATATTTAAAAGTTTTTAGATCCATTTCTACTATTTCGGAAACAGCAGATAAATCCAATTTTGAATTACTTATATATGCAGGGGCATAAATCCAAACAAGATGCCGTCCATTATTAGCTATTTTTGAATTGATAAGAGATTTTTCTTTTTCAGCCATTTTAAAAGTATTAAAGAACACGACTGCCTTATATTGAGACATATCAACTTTATCTAAATCATCGATATATATTGGATCAAAAATAGCTCCAGAGTAATACATTGCAAGTGTAGTCCAATTGAGTAATTGATGTGTAATTGGTGGTTTTTTCTGAATTGTACTTGGCATATATTTTATACTTTCAGTATCATAGACAGCAAGAACATCAGCAACAGAAAGAAACTCTTCATGTAAAAAAGTATTCGCCAATTTTATTACTTTCCCAATGTTGTCCATATATATAGGATTATCCCAATATCCGTTTGTACCTGATTGTTTATTGGTATCGTTTTCAGGATTTAGATGCATAGCAGCTGGGCCGAAATCATAGAACCATAGTCCTTGTCCTTTCAGTATAGGAAAAAGCATATTTCGTTTTACTTGAGAAATATTTTCTACTAACGTTTTTTCATACATCTTTCTGTTGTCTTTCACTGCCAAGTAGGGCCACGTACGTTTGGGTTGTTGGTCATATTCATCAAGCCAAAGTTTGTTATTCAGAAAAACTGAATGTATTAAACTTCTTGATCTATAAGGCTCTCCACAATGATAACCATTCTCTGTATAATATGCTTGTGGACCACTTAGGTAATCTACATATTCTGATTTTAGAACTTTTTGTACAGCCAAATGTCCACCAGATGCTTGACGACCAAAAACGGAGAAAAAGTATCCAAAAAAAGTGCCTGTAATGATAGGTCTATCCTAATTTTCTTTTACAATTTTACTAAAATGTATGATATTATCAGCCACTAATTCATGTTGACAACTATAATAATCAATAACTTTCATATCCTTTTTAGGATCTCTAAATATTCCACCAGAAATAATGTTTCGTTCTTTTTCGGTAGGTACTTTTATATCAGATATAAGTAGAGATTGATTGTTCCAAGCATCTTGTAAACCTTTGTCATTACCATATTTATCTGTTAGCCATTTTTTAAAATATTCTTGCATTGGTTTACTAAAATCTGCTTCGTTTTCATTGATACCCCATTGGTGCCATTCTCCATACACTCCATAAGCAACCTGAATACCTATTAATGAATTTCCTTCTTCGGTTTTTGAAAACTCTTTACAGAAATGAACCAATTTTTCTGAACTTATTGCTTTCCATTTTTTTGAAGCCATACTTGATCTTACAGGATTTCTTGGGTCTGCTTCAAGAATTCTACTCAACCCTATATTTTGATCTGAACTTGCTTCTACTCCATCATAGATTACATTTTCTTCGGGGTATTGTTCTACCCACCATTTGGGAGCATTTAGATGAAATCTAAAAAATACCGTTGCGTCAGGGCAAACTTCTAATACCCCATTGATTAATTTTTTTGCAATGGTCATATCAAAATCACCATTTTCTTTCCACATATACTCAAGAAATAAATCCACCTGATACATCTTTACTCCTTGCTCACAAAATTGCTTGATATTATGTTGTGGTATCTCATCCCATGACCATCTTCCACCTGGTACATCAGGTAGCGCATAGATAATTGGAGAAGTCGGTATATTATCAATATGTATAGTCGGTTTGCTTTTATATAAAGAGACAGACCC
>JAZGFO010000205.1:0-10238 GCA_036479655.1 Saprospiraceae bacterium | reverse complement strand
TAATGGAATACGTTTTTAGGTACATTTGTTTTTTTTAGAATTTTTTAGCTAAGTTTACAACGTTGATAGTTAATTTTATTACGTTTATCTAAGAAACGTATTAGAATAAAATCATTTCTACTATTCTTGGGTTATTGTTATAAATGTTTCGACATTTGAGTACTGAAGAAAATAAAACCTATATTATGAAAGTTGACTTAAAAAAGCTATTTAGAAGCGATGACATTACAAGTACTAAATTTCAAAATAAATTAATTGAGGCTATTGCTAAGTTGTCAACTGAAGAATTTGATTATTTGAAATTTAAAATTTCTGTAAATAAAATGATTGAAATGGGCATGGATAGTCAGACTGCAATAAAATCTGCCTATGTGACTGCTTCTGTTATGGGATTGTCAAAAGCCAAATTACTAAGATCTGCAAATAAATATAAAAATACGCTCAGTACAGAAAGAGAGCAATTTGCAGCTGCTTTGAAAAATAATATTACAAAGAACATTGATGGCAAGAAGGTAGAAGCAATTAAACTCACAAAAGAAATAGAAAACCATAAAGTAAAGATCAAAAAAATGCTTTCTGAAATAGAATTATTTGAAGATAAAATTGCTAGTGTGGATGAAGTCGTTCAAAAGAATAGAAATAAAATTGAATCTACAAGAACAAATTTCACAGCAACTTTTGATGCAATTTATAGTCAAATTGAAGAAGATATCTTAAAAATTGAAAATTCTATAGATAACTAAATGCAATTTTGATAAAAACTACTATCTTGAACTTTTTATAATAAAAGAATAATTAATGGCAAATACAGAATTTAAACCAAAATCATTTTGGAGCAGACCAGAAGGAACAACTGGAGCTCTTTTTTTACTCGGGATTATAGGAGGCTTAGGTTTTCTATTGTTTAGTTATAGTGCAGCTATTATATCTGCAATCGGAGCAGCTATGAGTTTGGTCGCTGGATTAGCTGTATTAGGAGTTATCGTCTTTATGGTGTTAGACCCTAAAATGCGAACGCTTGTAAGCTATATGTACAAGTCTGTAATGAGATGGGTTACAGGTATGTTTGTAACAATTGATCCAATAGGAATTCTCAAAAACTATATTGATGACCTGAAAAGCAATCTAAAGAAAATGGGCAAGCAAATTGGGGGGCTCAAAGGACAAATGAGGAAATTGAAAACAATCGTTGCGAAGAATAATGAAGATATAAATAAGCATATGGCAATAGCCAAACAAGCAAAGAAGTTGGGAGATCAAAAAGCAATGATGCTGTCAAGCAGAAAAGCTGCCAGACTTAAAGAAAGTAACCAAAAATATTCTGCACTTCATTCAAAAATGAGTGTACTATATAAGGTACTATCTAAAATGTATACAAATTCTGAAATTTTGCTTGAAGATACTGTAGATCAAGTAAAAGTAAAAGAACAAGAAAGAAAAGCAATAAGAATGAGTCATTCGGCAATGAGGTCTGCAATGAGTATTATAAGAGGTGATGGTGATAAGAGAGCAATGTTTGATCAAGCGATGGAGGTTATTGCAGATGATGTAGCGAATAAAGTAGGGGAGATGGAAAGATTTATGGAGATGTCATCTGACTTTATGAATAGTGTAGATTTGCAAAATGGTGTATTTGAAGAACAAGGACTTAAAATGTTAGAGGAATACGAAAAGAAATCTACGTTATTACTTTTAGGTGGACAAGAAAATTTAGATGCTGATGTTTTAGATCTTAAAGAAATCGATATGCCAGCACAATCGAGAAGTGGAGGTAGTTCAGAGTATGAAGGACTTTTTGATTGATATAAAAAAATGATGAATTATTATATATGCCCTTACTTAATCGTTGGGGCATTTTTTTTAATAATACACTTTTGTGATTTCTTTACTTTTGAAAAGGATAGCGTATGGATATAAATCAATCTAAATAATAGACTGTACCTTTGAAGCTAGCTACAAGAGTCATTTTTTGATTGTGTATTTCAATACTGTAAATGGCAAATTTCTTACTTTTATTTATTAGGTAACTTGTAGTTGTGAGGATATCATTTACAACTACTTTTTTTGTATGTGATATTGATGTTTCTATAGATACAGCTTGGTTTCCAAGGGCATTTGATACAAAAGCTAACGCACTATCTGCAAATGCGTAAGTAATGCCACCGTGTGCAATTCCAAACCCATTCAACATATCTTTTCTTACAATCATTTTGAGCTTACAATCATCGTTTTTGATATGGATAATCTCAATACCTAACCATTGCGAAAAGGCATCTTTATCATACATTTTTTCTTTGATGTAATCTTTGTGCATAACATGTTTTGTATTAATTGTAACCAAAAATAATTAAAAATTCTTTAAGCTAAGTAGCTTAAAATACTTATCATTATTGCTTTAAAGGTATGTTGATAAAGTTGGTTAAGAAAAAAGAAAAATTCAACTCGCTTCTTTTTCAATATAAGCACGAAGATCTGCCAATTGTTGATCGCTCATTCTCTCTTTAGTATATTGAGGCATATATGATCTTTTGCCGTTTTTAGGAGGTACTCCCCATCTTATTACTTGATACATCGAATGTCTGCTATATTTTGATATGTTCTTGTTTAGGTGCTTAAAAGACATTCGGCAAGTATCCAAATCAAAGAATGCATATTTACCTTCTAAATGACAATGTAGGCAGCTTTTAGTATAAATAGATTTACCGTTTTTTGGATTCCCTATATGTTCGGAACCTGATTTTCTGTCAGCAGGTGGAGGAATAAATGTTGCAGGACTACCATGAATATACTTAGATTCTATTTGTTCGATAGATAGACTTTGTATGTCAGTGTTATTAATTCCAATATCATCAATTTTATATTCTAATGTCCAAAGGTATGCTAGAATAGACTCCAATTCCCAATCTTTCAAAGCTCTTCCTTGAGCACATTCTGTAGCACACAATTGTATCGAATTTCTAATGTTATTTCGAGCATCATTAACGAGGGTACCATATTTTTTGTAATAATCGCCATTGTAGTAGGTCTTTCTATTTACTGCACCATACATTGTAGTCCCCTGCAAAAATGGAATATCATTAATAATAGCATAATCTAATCGTGTCTCTGGATCTGATACAGTTAGATTTGGGTCTTCTACAACGGTGTTATGGCATGTAGAACATACAAAATGCTTACTCTGTTTTTTTGAAGTGCCTCCATTTGGCTTATTCGAAAAACCATTGTGGAATATTTGTTTGCCTACTTCAGCACTTACTCCTTTTATAGAATAATTTGGTTTCTTTTTAGAATAGTCAACACCTTTTTCTTCAAGTATAGAAATAACTGAAGTTGTCTCAGTTAAAGAATTATCTGAAATTAAACCCAATAAAATACATATAAAAAAAATGCTACTACTTATTATTTTTATCATAATCTAAACTGTCTTGCTATTGTAAATCCTAATCTAAATTCTCCATCTAACCAATTTGATCTTGTATTAGGTATATAATCTGTTTGAGATATTCCAGTAGCGTTTGTAAAATTAATTTGAAAAACATGACCACCACCTGTATCCCACTCTAATCCAACTCCTATTGGATGATAATATCCATTTTCGCTTGTTCTAAAATCTGAAACGATATATCGACCATCAAGTATTAATCCTAAAGCTTTAGTCATTTGTAACCTAGCAGCAAATGAAACACTTGCCAAGTCATTTTGATCACCAGATGCTACAATGTTTCTATAGGTCCAAGCTCCACTGATCTGAAATGAAAAATAGTTAGAAAACTTTCTTGCTGTTATTACTTCAGCATGATATGTCAAACGATGAGCATTCTTTTCAAAAAAACTAATTACTCCCTCTGTTCTACTTTTTGGCATTGTAGAGCCACTTACAATACCAAGCACAGCTATGCTAAAAGGCAAATCACCTTCTACATCTTGTTCCGCAAGACGAATTTTTGCAAGCCCACTTATATTTTGTCTTAATGGCCCACTGCCCTTAGCCCTATTCAGTCCAATCATAAAATTATCACTAAGACCATATTCAAAACCAAACATAACATCAGAGACATTTTCAAGTCCATAGAATGTTTCCCATCCACCGCCATCTCCAATTAAATCTCCAAATCTATGCGCTATCCTAAAATCCATATTACCCGCAGGTAACATCTCTGTTGAGTGCGTATTTATTACTCTAGTGTCCTTAAAAGTTCTATATACTTTCTTCTTAGTTTCTTGACCATAAGTACATAAAATAAGCATAGAAAATATAAAAGTAAAAATGGCTTTCATCTGAATATTATATTTATTAAAAAAAAACATTGTTTTCGTTATTTAGGATGGTAATGAAATACAAAAATATCGTTTTCTTTTGATTCTCATCATAGTTATTGAACTAATATTTTTTTATTTTTAAAATAATTCTGAACAATATTACAAGTTTTGTGGTTTGAAGAAATAGAATATAATTAAAAAATAAAAATAATTTGTATGTATCCAGTTGAATTAACAACACCAATGGCAAAAGACCTTACTGATTTTGGTTTTACAGCGCTAACGTCAGCTTCAGAAGTAGAAGAAAAATTAGGATCACTTGAAGGAACAGCTTTAGTAGTTGTGAATTCTGTATGTGGTTGTGCAGCAGCAAATGCAAGACCAGGTGCAAAAAATTCTGTTCAGAATGAAAAAAGCCCAGACAATCTATTTACAGTATTTGCAGGTGTAGATAAAGATGCAGTTAATAAAGTACGCGAGTTTTTATTGCCTTATCCTCCATCTTCTCCAGCGATAGCGTTGTTTAAAGATGGTAATTTAGTACATATGTTAGAACGTATGCATATCGAAGGGCGAAGTGCAGATATGATCTCTGACCATCTTAAAAAGGCTTATGATCACTTTTGTTAATTGACTTTTGATTTTTAAAGAATAAGCTTAATCAACAAATTGATGAATATTCAATTTGTTAATGTTATAAAATATAAAGGGCAGCACTATTTGTGCTGTCTTTTTATTTGACAATTTATGGACACTACAAGTATATAGTTTTGAGTTAATATATCCGTTCAATATTTATATAGAACCAATAATATTAATACATTTACCTTATTATAAACATTATTCAGATACTATGAAAAAAATTGACAAATTAGTAATATCCAATTTTATTGGACCATACTTATTGTCTTTTTTTGTGGCTGAGTTTGTATTAGTAATGCAATTTTTATGGAAGTTTATAGACGAGATTTTAGGTAAAGGATTTGGAGCGTTTGATATATTAGAGTTGGTTTTCTATTTTATGGTTACTAGTATTCCAATGGCATTACCAATAGCTATCTTGTTGGCCTCAGTAATGGTTTATGGCAATTTAAGTGAACAATACGCCTTGTCCAGTTTAAAATCTGCAGGAATCTCTCTCATGAGAATACTTCGCCCAGGTATTTATATAGCGTTAGGTACGGCATTTTTATCAATGTTTGCTTCTAACTATCTTAAGCCTCAAGCAAATTTTCAGTTTAAAAAACGAATGCGTATCATGAAAGCGCAAAAATCTTCATTGTCGATAGAAGAGAAAATATTTAATCGAGATTTTAATGGCTATGTAATACGAGTAGATGAAAAATTAGAAGATGAAGTATCTATAAACGACATTCTTATATATGACCACACAGCTAATGATAAGAGCTTGATCAATATGACTAAGGCAAACGATGGTAAAATGTATAGCAGTGAAGATGGTAGATATTTTATTATGGAATTAAATAATGGGGTATCCTATAAAGAACTAAAACGAGAAAGAATAAAGGGAGAAAAAAACCGTAAAAAGTATCCATTTATGAGAACGAAATTTCTAAAATGGAAAAAAGTTTTTGATTTGACGGAGTTTGACACGGACGATAATGATATGAGTATGAATCGAAGTGCAGAGGATATGTTAAATTCTGCACAGCTATTACGTGCTATTGATTCTCTTGACAACCAAAGTCAAAAAATGGTTGATTCTGTAATAAAAGATAAAGAAATAAAAAGAACAAAAGATGAAGAATTAAGAAAGAGAAAGAACAAAAATCTTCAATCAAATAAAAAACGTAAAAAATCTTCACCAACAATACGAGACAAGGAGGAAATACTAAATAGATTAGCAAAGAAGTCTCTAAAATCAAAGAATAGAAATAGACGAATAAGAGAAAAACAAAAGATAAATCAAAATCATCTAGATACATTATCAATCTATACCAATTGGTATCAAACAATTGCTTCTGATGATAAGAATAATCTAAGTATTAAAGCACTACGAATTAGCACAAGAAGAAAAGACTTACTTAGAAATGCTGTATTACGAATAAAAGGAAATACTAAAAAACGTGGAAGGTTTCTATTAAGACTTAATCAACAATATGCATTTGCTTTGATTTGTATAGTATTTTTATTCATAGGAGCACCTTTAGGTAGCATAATCAGAAAGGGAGGATATGGCTATCCATTGTTGATTGCGATTTTGTTTTATATGTTATTTATCATTACTACTATTATGGGAGAAAAGCTAATTAAAGATCAAAAAATCGATCCAATTTTAGCAGCTTGGATAGCCAATTTGATAGTGAGCCCAGTTGCAGTTTGGTTTACTATTAAAGCTTTAAAAGATGGTAAATTCAATTTTTCTTTTGGCTTTCTAACCCAGTTTTTTAATTCTTCCAAAGGGTAATTGTGTTATTTTGAAAAATGGCAAGGATTATGCATTATCATAATTATAAATCTAATTTGTAAATTGCACTTTACAAAATTTATTAACCAAGAATGAATTAGTGACTAACAGTAAAGAAATTAAAGTGTGGCAACCTCTAGCATTATCTATCATGTTGGCAATAGGTATGATGTTTGGCTACAAGATGAATAATAAAGATCAAGGAAGTTTGATTGAGTACATGGGAAATGAAGAAAACCATGCTGATGTTGGTCAGGTAGAAGAGCTGATTAGATTTGTAGAGTCTCGATATGTGGATAGTATTGATAGGTCATTTTTGACAGAAAAAGCGATAAATTCAATATTAGATGAATTGGATCCACACAGTGTATATATTTCTCCTGAGCAAATTAATAGAATTAATAATGAAATGGAAGGCAACTTTCGTGGAATTGGAATTGAAATATTTTATTTTAATGATACAGTAAATATAATAAAGACGATAGATGAAGGACCTGCTGAAAAAGCAGGAATACGTCAATTTGATAGGATTATTAGTATAAATGATTCGTTAGTCGCTGGCAATGGAATGCAATTTAGTGATATACGAAAAATGCTTAGAGGTGATGATGGGGATAGAATTAAAATCAAGCTATTGAATAGAGACAATGTAGCAAGATCGGTTGATGTATTAGTTTCAGATATTCCTGTTAAGTCTGTTACAGGTGGATTAATGCTCGATGACAAAACTGGTTATATTAATATTTTAAGGTTTGGAAGTAAGACTTACAGAGAGTTTATGGATCTTTTTCAAGATTTGGTAGAAAAACAAAACATGAAAAATGTCATTATTGATGTTAGAGATAACCCAGGTGGCTACTTGCCGCAAGTAACCAATATTC
Organism: Saprospiraceae bacterium; assembly: GCA_036479655.1. Lineage (GTDB taxonomy): Bacteria > Bacteroidota > Bacteroidia > Chitinophagales > Saprospiraceae > CAJXUU01. Next base: position 2,669 of record JAZGFO010000205.1, on the reverse strand, counting down.
TTAGTCAATTATTTAAAGAAAAAGAAAAATTATTAGTTTATACCAATGGTAACAATGATAGGAAACTTGATTATAAAACAACAGGGAAAGTTTTCTTTCCTATTGACAAAATAGCAGTTTTGATAAACGAAAACTCCGCTTCTGGATCAGAGATCATTGCAGGTGCAATTCAAGATTGGGATAGAGGAGTGATTATAGGACGTAGGTCTTTTGGCAAAGGCCTTGTTCAAGAACAATATGACTTAAATAATGGAGGAGCAATAAGGTTGACAGTTGCAAGATATTATACTCCATCAGGTAGAAGTATTCAACGGTCTTACGAGGATTTGTCTTCCTATTATTCTGATTTTGAATATAGATATAATCATGGAGAATTATTTGCTAAAGATTCAATGGAAAGAGGAGATAAAGTCGTATATAAAACAATGGGGCTTAAAAGACCAGTATTTGGAGGTGGAGGTATTACACCTGACATTTTCATTCCAATTGATTCTGTAATGTTTGAGCCATTTTACAGAGAAGTGATTAATGAATTGCCTCAATATGTTTTCAAAAAAATGTCACATCATTCAGATACTTTTGAAATTGATAATCTTTCGGAAGATATCTTACAAGAGTATATACTTGATAAAAGTAACAGTAAAAATAGTACAGGACTTACTAAAAATAATAAAAACATCAAATTAGAGATAAAGAAATACCTTATCAAATATAGTCAAGGTGCTCAATCAGTTGACACTTATGTTTTACCACAAGATGATTTTATAAAGGCATCATTGAATTATTTTTATTCAGAAAACTTGCTGACAGATTTGTTGGAAGTTAAGACCTTAGAAAAATAATTTCTCCCTTGCTGTCGTACTTTATCATGACTGAAGGCCTACTTAAGTGTTTTGTTGTATTTCTTTGAATGTCAATAATATCCACCGTATTTATTATGTGTTTTTGTATCTTGTCGTATTCAGTTGGAAATGGAGCACCAGTTGTATTTGCTGACGAAGAACAAATAGGTCTTCCTAATGCTTTTATGATCGCTTTACATTTATCATCTTGGACAATACGAATAGCAATACTTTTATCCTTTGCAATTAAATTTGATGGTAACGTTCTTACGTCAGGGTAGACCACAGTTAACGGGTTTTTATATAAGGATAGCAATGTTTCTATTCTTGGATGAATATGAGGAACATAGTGAGTCAACATTTTTAATGAATCTACTAAAAGAATTAGCGGCTTAGACTTATCTCTTTGTTTCAGATTATAAATTTTATCTATTCCTATCACAGAATAACAATCAGCTGCAAGACCCCAAATAGTATCAGTAGGATGTAGTAATACTCCGTTTTCTAACAATATTGTAGTAATGTCTTCTATATTATCACTTTTTAGCATAAATAACTTTAGATTTGATGTAATTATAGTTTTCAAGCAACGGGTAAGGTTATTTTTGTATCTTATTAATAGAGTTTTTGTACATAATAGTATAAATATCTTCTTGAGAATATTAAATTAAATACTCTTAACGTTATAATTGTAGAAATAATTTTTCAAATTGACATTATGATTAAAAAAATATTTTTCGGACTTGTAAATATCTTAATACTAGTATTATTTATTGCAACACCAAATTTGGTAAATGCTAAGCATATTGTTGGAGGAGACGTTACTTATGAATGTAAAGGTATAAACGGGAACAAGGTGAAATTTGAAATTACATTTACAATGTATAGGGATTCCAAAGGTAATGGAGCCGCTTTTGATGCAGCAGCAAGATTTGGTATTTTTAAAGGTCACGGTAATAATTGGACTTATGTTGGAGTAAAAGAGCAAGCTCCTTTAGATATCAATGCAGTCAATATTGATACAGGAAACCCTTGTCTGGTTGTGCCATCAGGAATTGGAGTAGAAAAAGGTGTATATAGGTTTGAAGTAGAGTTAGAAGTTAGCGAAACAGAATCATATATGATTGCCTATCAAAGATGCTGTAGAAATAATACAATCTTTAATATTGTTGATCCTGATGTTACTGGAGCTGTATTCTCAGTTACTATATCTCCAATTGCACAGTCAGTTTGTGATGATAGTCCCATATGGAATGGCTTTCCTCCTGTCGTGATATGCGCTAATACTGTTTTGAATTTTGATCATTCAGCTACTGATAGTAATGGAGATCAAATTGTATATTCTTTTTGTAATCCAATTGCAGCAGGTGGTATTGACGGAGTTAATTTTGGAAACGCTGAGTCTTGTACAGGTATTACTCCTAAACCAATTGATTGTGGACCTCCGTTTGATTTAGTGCAATTTAAATTGCCAGATTATAGAGTAGATATTCCATTAGGGAATGGTGTCGCTATGAATCAAAGTTCTGGTTTGATATCTGGAATTCCTACCGTTGTTGGTCAATTTGTAGTTGGTGTATGTGCGCAAACATTTAGAAATGGTGTTCTTATTGGTAGTATAAGCAGGGATTTTCAGTTTAATGTAACACCTTGTGAAATAAGTGTAAGGGCAGATATAGCTTCGAATAAAGTCATTAATGATCCATCTAATCCAGAATTAAATTCAAAATTTATCATTAACTCATGCGGTGATTATAGTGTAGATGTTATAAATCTTAGTACAGATGAGTCAAAGATATTTTCATATTTATGGGAATTAGAAGTAGA
>JAZGFO010000204.1:0-4160 GCA_036479655.1 Saprospiraceae bacterium | reverse complement strand
GGAGAACCCAATATGGAAGAGTTTAGCCTCGACTGGTATAATTCGTGGGTAGAGACTGGAGCATGTGAAAAATGCTTTAATATCATAAACAAACGCGAATTCCAGAAATGGCTCGCATCAGATGTGGGCAAAGAAATAATAAAGGAAGAAGAAAAATGACAGACGAAACAGAAGAAAAAATATTGAATTTAGAATCACTTGCCGCAACAATCGGTAAAGAAAAAGAATTTGGGAGTATCCCATTAGAAGCAATGGTATTTTTAACCGCACAATCCGTAATAAGTGGTAGTGAGTTGAAATACTTTATTGAAGGCTTCTTCTTTGGATATAAATCAAAAGCCTTCATACCACCAGTAGTACCTATTGGTAAAGCTGAAGAAGAATAAATGACTCGAACCTTTCGAAGAGAGAAAACATATGTCAAAGGATTATTACGATGTAAGTTTCCAGAAGCTTCGAATAAGTTAAAGAAAGGTCATACAAAAAGAAATTGTTATAGGTGTTGGTAATGGTAGAAGAAGTTAGTGTAATAGATATTAGCTGGTGGACAGCTATTAAAATAGGTTGGTTAGGAGCTTTTGGAGCTCTTATGTATCATGCCTCTGTTATATTTTTTGGTAAACTAATTGATTGGATTTGGTAATATGAAAAAAAGATGGAGACATAAATGTCCAACTGTATGTGAATGTGCAGAAAAAATGGGCATGGGTGACTATATTGGTGCCGGATACTATTTTTCACTCGGCGTTGCTTTATTTGTACTTAATATAGCCGCTGGTTGGAAACTCGGTGACTGGTTGGGTTGGTGACATGTAATATGTGTTGGACTGAAGCAGACGATTCTAATTGTGAATCTTGTGAAGAAATTTTTGCCAAATGTCCTCATGACACTACTTTTTTAAATGATGAAAATAAGGAAGAGTGTGTGTTTTGTGAGAAAGAAGTATGGAAGGATTACTGTCAATATTGTAGACAAAAATTCTATACTGTTACAAAATGTTCTCAAAGTTGTGAAAGATAATATGTTAATGTCCGATTTAAAAAAATGGGTAGAACGTCCAAAAGGAAAATACTGTATTAAATGTACATTAGAACACTGTCCCGAAGTGGGAGTAGATTATACAGTAGGTTGCTGCATATGTTTTGCAGAGCAAGAAAAGAAAGATGGTAAAAAGCCGATTGCTCCTTGTTATGAATGTGAAATGCAAAACGAATATTGTAATCATAGTTTCTGGGAGTTTGAATGACTAACGCTACTCATAAAATTCATCTCTTTATTCAAGAAATTGCTAATAAACATGGAGTTGCATATGATTTAGATACTGAATCTAGAAAGATTCTTATAAATTTTGTAATGTCTGTATCATCTTTAGGTGAACACGGAATGGAAATGTTAGCTTTGGCATTTCTTGTTGGATATGACAAAGGAAGGAAAATAAATGAATCAACCATGCCCCGATTGTAATGTTGAAATACATAGTTGTGGTAATTGCCATACTATGCACTGTGACTCCGAATTAATATGTAAATATATGAAATGTGTGAAGTGTGTAAATTATGAAGAAAAAAGAACCCAATTGTAAAAACTGTTTAGACAGACCTCTGTTTGGATGTGTGGCTTGTCCACGACCACCAAGCGCAGCAGAATTACAAGAAAAATTAGATGAAATTGATAAAGAAATAGATATGGGCTTCCAAATTACCGAGGTTTCATTTGCGAAACAATGTCGAAAACGATTTGATACTTTATTACGTATCAGAGGAATTATACATCGAGGAAAGAAATGATAAGTGACTTACAATAATTTATTATATCCAATAGATAGACCCATAAAAAAGAAATGTGATAAGTGTCGAGAATATTTTGATACTAGAAAAATGATACGAGAATGGAAAAATTGGAAAAACGCTCGTGCGCGCATAGCAATAATATATTGTTTACCATGCTGGGATAAAAGTTAAGAAAATCATTGGCTCAAACATTTATAGTAATAATTTATAGCACGTCTACCTCCACATATACACATAAACACAAAAGCTGTAGACTCTCTCGTTTCCGTATATTTGGGACTATCAACAGTCTATATTATACGGATTATCCTTAAGTAATATGTTGAGTATATTATATTAAGAACAAATGGTTCTTAGGTGTTATAATCCAATATGACAGACAAAAACAGAATTGAATTAAATCTTGAAGATTTTTATTTTGACGTATATTCAAACTACAAGTCAAAATACAACATAAACAGACATAAATTGTCTCGTTTCCTTCTGAAGTTCGCAGATTTGAACGAAATAGAAATTGCTTCTATCTTGAAGGAAAAGAAACAAGAGACTGATCTGATAATACCACTTCCCGAAGTGAAGAATATTGTAATTCCAACCGTTTTTAGCGAAGAATACAAAAAGAACGTCTTACCCGTTGTGAGTGATAAAAAAGAGATTTCCGTTACTGAAATCGATAAAACCTTAGTAATATCCCGTACATTTGGATTTGATAAATTTGCTTCTATCATTAAATCTGAACTATCTAAGGGAGATTTAATATTACTTGGAAAAGGATCTAAAGTACTTGGTAGGGTTTCCAAGTCTTTTACTGCTATTAGACAAGTATTAGATCAAGTATGGCAACAAAACGGTAATAGGTTGTTTGTAGTCTCAAATAATGGGACTCTTACAGATGTAACCTCACGGGATGGTTTTAATCGTATCATAGAAGAAGCGAGACAGAATTCTGAGAGTAGAGCAACTGTACAGTACATTAAGAAAACTAATACTTCAAGACTCACAAGCCCAATAAATTACTACTTGAGAGAATTGAACAGTCTTAATATGGCTTTAGACAAGACCTATAAGCTAATTTATCAATATAGGGAAACATTCAAACCTTTAACAATAGAAGAAACTCTAAAAGTGGCTGAAAATGTATTTGAAGCTATTCAAAGCGGATTACATGGAATATATCCTTATCCCTTAGAAGTAATCAAAATAATGCTCTTAGAATTCAAAGATAAAGTGGATGAAATTGAAACAGAATACACAATTAGACTTTGTATGAAATGTAAAATTAAGGAGATTGGTAAATCTGCTCAATTATGCAACAAGTGTTATCAAGAAGCTAAAATAATATTCGCTAATATAGAATAATAACAAGACTACAAACAAATATAAAAAAATCCGTATAAAAAAGTTCATGAATAAAAAAATCCGTATAATACGATAATCGTATTAATCAAACAAACATCTAATCAAACAAACATTTAACCAAATACTTTTTTAATCAAATTAAATTTTTTTTACTAAATAAATATTTGATTAAATAAACGATTGCCTAATTCACGCACATGCGATTATGTCATTGAATTGTATGATTGATTAATTAATTAAATGCTATATCTTTTGACTGTGTGGTTGTTCAGTTGATTGATTGTCAAAGTTTTTAACTAATTCACTAACAACATTAAGAAAATCTTCACTTTCTTCATTGATTATTTGAGAATTAACATTACTCACATGTAATTTGTGAGCATGTTTTTGAAATACGTTGTGTCCACCTTTTTCTAAGACTTCAGCTATTTCCTCAAGTGTTACTTCAGTAGGATTTTCAAGTAATTCTTCGATTTCATCTATTTGCTCTTTGGTTAATATACCTTCTGAGACAATATGACTTTCTAATATTATGTCTGTAATTTCCATTTTGATTTGTATCCCGACTATATGAATAGTCTATTGATATATAATCAAATTGGACTTAAAAACTTATGTAGGACAATATATTTTTAAGTATGGAAACATTTGTTAAATTGTCTATATAGACTCGCAAGAGATATATTATAAAGATCTCAGTATCAAGTATCCCTATATACTCTTGTAAGAAGGAAAGGTAATAACTTAATGAAAAAAGACATTGGTCAGATTTTGGCTTATACCATTGGGAGAGCATTAACCGTACTTGCTAATTGGTGGTTTATTATACGAACAAGTGTACATAGTTCTATAATACCTAAAGATTACAGTATAAACAACCTCGTTGTAAACTATGCCGATAATGAGCAGATTGAGAGACACAGCCTAGAAATTCAAAATATCTCGGCTATAATGCAAGTAAACAAGATACCAAGTTTAAGTGAACCTTCCTTTAATTTTTTAATATCTTA
>JAZGFO010000203.1:0-16187 GCA_036479655.1 Saprospiraceae bacterium | reverse complement strand
AGGAAAAGTTGGTGACAAAACATTAATAAATTAAAAAAAACCGATAACACAAGATATCAGAGAAGGTTCCCTTTGGTCATCCTCTCGATATCATTGACCGTTTCATAAAAGAAAATATTATGACACAGAAAATACAGCAATTATTTGGAGTGTTTTTTATTCTTATTTTGGTACAAGAGGTTAAGTCTCAAGAGATACTTTATTATTGTTCAAATTCAAGTGGGACTTTTCAAGTACATAAAAAGGATTTAGGTACAGGAATTATTGACACTATAACCAGCGACCTAACATATAATTATTGGTGGGTTGAACCCTCTCCCGATAATACCAAATTACTAATGATGAGAAGTCCTGTCGGAACAGGAATAGACAATCAATTTGATTACGATACTTGCCAAATGGTGAAGTCCGACATCAATGGGGAAAATTCTACCGTAATCGTTGATTACAACCAAAATGGTTGGACGGCTTTTGGCAATCCACATTGGCATCCCAGTGGCAACCGGATTCTTATGCTTGCCCAACCTACCAATGAATTTTATATTTTCACAATTGACGCCAACGGCAATAATCAACAACAACTTACAAGTCAATATAGTCTTGACCCTAATTGGTCTTCAAGTGGAGATAAAATAGTATTTATAGGTTTAAACAACACTCCTACTCCACCTGCGAGTATTGATGATTTTGAGGTTTTTATCTCAAATTATAATTACATAACAAATACAATTTCGAACAAAAGGCAATTAACAAATGATACTTTTCGTGACCACGACCCTTGCTTTTCGCCAAACGATTCTCTAATTGCTTTTTCGTCAGCGGAGACCATAAACCTCTCAGATGCTAACCTGACAATAATAGACCCTTTAGGAAATAATAGAGTAGATATAGTGAGTGATAATACAACAAATGGAGGTCCAGTAAATTGGGGAAGCAACAATAAAATATATTATCATAATGTAAATTTTAACGTTCCACCATACACCCCTTTTACCGTAAAGGAGTATGACTTTGGCTTAAATATTAATATTGATATATTTCCATCTATAACGGAAGGATATATCTCTCCATATTATGTCAATGATAATAGTCTAGGTATTGAAGATTTAAGAACAATGTCAAGGCTAATAATTTATCCTAATCCCGCAACCACCACACTAACATTACAAACACCTAAAAACTTAATTAATAAATCAGTTCAAATTTATAACACATTTGGACAATTAGTAAAAAGTGCTAAACTGAGCCAATTGAATACACTAAATATTGAATCTTTTCCAAGTGGGACCTATTTCTTGAAATTGAACAATCAAGCTCAACACTATGCAACATTTATTAAAGAGTAAACAACGAAAGCCTAACACTATGTATAGTGCATAGCACTCTGCGGGATGCTACGACACCATATATTAAATGTTATACAAACTGTTTTGTCTTTAAGACCTTAAAGTAGAAAGAAAGGAAGCCTAAAGATATTAACATTAAAACACTTTGTTTTTAGTGCTGAATATGATAAAGAATTACGACTACTATCAATGGTAGAAGAAATAGAAAATGTAGAAATAGTATGACAAGAATAAGAGTGAAAATATGCTGTATTAGCAGTATAGAAGAAGCATTAACGGCGATTAAATGTGGGGCATCTGCTATAGGGTTAGTTGGGAATATGCCAAGTGGTCCTGGTGTAATAGACGATAACTTAATAAGTGAAATTTCAAAAATAATTCTTCCGCCAATTTCGTCATTCTTACTAACAAGCGAAACAAAAGCATCTAAAATAATCGAGCATTACAAAAAGGTATATACATCTACAATTCAGATTGTTGATGAATTAGAAGGGCGAGAATATGAGAAATTGAGAAAAGAACTTCCAAATGTTAAATTAGTTCAAGTTATTCATGTTATTGATGATAAATCTATTGAAGAAGCATTAGAAATATCAAAGTTTGTTGATGCGATACTTCTTGACAGCGGAAATCCAAACTTGAAAATAAAAGAACTTGGTGGAACTGGACGAACACATAATTGGGAATTAAGTAAACGTATTAGAAAAGGAATAAATATCCCATTATTTTTAGCAGGTGGAATAAACAAACATAATGTAAAAAAAGCCATTGAAATAGTTCAACCATTTGGAATTGATTTATGTAGTAGTGTTAGAACAAATGGAAAGCTTGATGAGAGAAAACTTGAAGAATTATTTGATGCAATAAATTAATAAAAAAAAAGACTATAACGGATCAAGTATATCGAGCGGCTCGACCAAAGGAAGGCTGATTGATATGTAGTCTTATTAGCTTTTTTTTAATCGCAATTATTTTCCTCTTTTACTTCTTTATTGACTTCTGACGTCATTGATAGTGTAACTTATGTACAGAAAAAATATAAATTTTATTCCGTTTTTGTCATTTATTGGCGTTGTTTTCCTTTTCCGGCCTAATGGAATCTGTTATCTTGTCACTTGGTATGCCCCAGCAACTTTATCTATATCGTCAGACTATTGGTTATTTATATATAGATCAGAGTATCATTAAACTCCAATGAACTCTTAGATAATTCTGATGTCAGTTCTACTAAAAGATTGTTCTTTTTTATTATATTAGTGTCTTGTTTCTAATGTTTTAAAATGTCATAGATTATGAAATGTGTACAACTTAGTCTTTATTTTTTAATTATTTCTTGTTTTAGTTTGAATGCCCAAGTTACTTATGTAAATAGTGCTGCTAATGGTGCTGATGATGGGACGTCATGGGCAGATGCATATACTAACCTTTCTGATGCACTAACAAATACTATGACAGGTGATATTTGGGTAGCAAAAGGATTATATACACCATCTAATGTAGAAGCGGATACATTTAATTCTTTTGTTATTTATAATCCAATTAATATTTTTGGAGGATTTGACGGTACAGAATCAAATATCGAACAGAGAAATATTGTTAGTAATGCTACTATATTAAGTGGTGATATTCTCGGTGATGATGCTTCAATGATTGATATTGCAAGCACTAATGATATTAATAGTGTTGATCTTTTATTTGTAGATGCCTCTGGTGGTAATTACAATATTACCAGCGAATCTCCTGCTATTGATAATGGTCTTGCAGGTGCACCCGAATTTGATATATTTGGTAATCCTCGTGTTGGTAACCCCGATTCTGGTGCAATCGAAAATCAAGACCCGACATCAATAATTGAATTCTTAGATAATCATGGGGCATTATCAATATTTCCTAATCCAGTAATAAATAAAGGACAAATAACATTAGAAAATAATTGGAGAGGCACTCTTGTTATTTCTTTGATTGATATAAATGGTAAAGTTTTTTCTCAAAAAAGTTATTATAAAGGAGAACAAACTTTTAGTGAATATATTAATACAAATCCTTTAGATGGTGGAAATTACTATTTGACTGTTCTTAACAACAATCAAATAATTTCAGTGCCGTTTATTAAATTATAATTATTAGGATTAAAAAAAACTGAATTGTTAAACAAACATAAGTTACAATATATAACATCTATTATTGCTATTTTGATAGTTATGACTGGTTGCTTTGGTTTAAAAAAAATAAAGGATGGTAAAACTGCATTTGATACCAAACAATACGCTATTGCAATTGATCTATTATTATCTGATTTTGAAAAAACAAATAATAAACAGACTAAATCTCGAAATGCATATATGCTTGGTGTATCTTATGGCTATCTTGAAGAGACACAACAAGCAATTGAATGGTTGAAAAAAGCAGTAAGATCTGATTATGGAGCAATAGCTGAATTAGAATTAGCAAAGGCGTACAAAAAAAATGGAGATTATAAATTGGCAATAAAATCATACGAGATAATGCGTCATGCAGTTAATGACACTAGGTTGATAGATCGAGAAATATTTGTCCTGAATGAAGTGATAAAATGGGGAAATGTAATAGATCAATCTGTATCTATCAATTTATTAAATGAAAATAGTGGTTATTCTGAATACGCTGCTGTAATCTATAACAAAGATTTAATAGTATTTACTTCTGATCAAGGAGAAAGTACAGGTAATGAAAGCTATAATTGGACTGGAAACAAACATAGTGATTTGTTTGTGATGATGAAAAACGGCTCTAACGTTAAACGGTTCGATGCTTCTATAAATTCTAAATTTAATGATGGGACGGCTTGCTTTTCTAAAGATTTTCAAGAAATTATCTTTACAAGATGCATTACATCTGTCAATAGTGATGCTTTTTGTGAGTTATATTACAGCATGCAATCTGAAGGAGTTTGGTCTGATCCTAAAAAGATGTCATTTTTTGAAGGAGAGCAAGTAAATGTAGGTCAAGCTACTTTTATAGAGCATGACAGTGTTTTAGTATTCGTTGCCAATAGACAAGAAGGGCAAGGAGGACACGACTTATATTACTCAGAAAGGTTGTTTAGTGATGATGGTAGCATTAGTTGGTCGGCACCATCTATTATGCCTCCAACCATCAATACGAAGGGCAATGATATGTTCCCTTCAGGCGATGGAGATACTTTATATTATTCGTCCGATTATTTAGAAGGGTTAGGAGGATTGGATATTTTTAAAACGTGGCTACTACCAAATGGACAATGGGTCCCACCTCAAAATTTGAAGAAGCCAATTAATTCTTCTGCGGATGATTTTTCTTATGTAGTCGATAATTTTTCTAAATTAAGAAAAGGGGAAATACAAAAAGGTTTTTTTACATCAAATCGTAAAGGAGAAGGAAAAGAAGACCTCTATAGTTATGTTAGAAAAGGCACAAAAGTACTTGTTGAAGATCCTAATACTATAAAAATAGAGGCAGATAAAATACTTGAAGTTTATTTTGCTGGAAAAACCAAGCAAGTGCTTTATATGGACGATTTTGACCCAACAAGCCGAAAAAACTTAAATGGTACATTAGCTAATTGTAAAGTAGAAATTAGTAACTCAGATACTTTAATTGTTATTGAGTCAGATGCAAATGGACAGTTTATTCTACAATTAGAAAGAGACAATAAGTATAAAATAGTATTGAGCAAAAATGGTTTTTTTAATGAGGTTAGTGAAGTGTCAACTTATAACCTAGAGTATCCACCTAATCAGATTTCTACTACGATCAACAAAGCTTTTATTTTGGATCGGATATTTGAAAACATAGAGATTGATCTTGATAATATTTATTATAATTTTAATAAATGGGAAATTAGAGATGATGCAAAGCCTACATTAGATAGCCTTTCAACACTGTTAATTGATAATCCTCAAATAAAAATTCAATTATCATCTCATACAGATTGTAGAGGAGAAATAGATTATAACCAAGTCTTATCACAAAAGAGAGCAGAATCTGCAGTTAGTTATATATCCCAAAAAGGTATAGAGTATTCAAGAATGATAGCTAAAGGATATGGTGAGTCAGCTCCAAGTGTAATATGTATATGTAATGATTGTACAGAAGAAGATCATCAAAAAAATAGACGTACTACATTTAAAGTTTTAAATTAGAATTGTTCTTGATTTTGAAGTATTGTTGTTAAAGTATCAACTCAAATTAAAAATAAGTATCATAAATTGAATTACACCTTTTTAATTTAAGCAGATACATATTTTACTTTTTTGGGTTATTGTATTTACTTTGCATTTTTGTTATAGAAAACATGATATGAAGAAAGTTAGGTTAGATATTGTAGCATTGTCACACAGCGTCACTCAGTCGCATAATTATGCTGTAGTATTAGGAGAAGAAGGTGGTAATAGACGTTTACCGATCGTAATAGGTGGATTTGAAGCCCAAGCTATTGCTGTAGCTATGGAAAACATGTCACCTAATCGGCCTCTTACCCATGATTTATTTACAAATAGCTTAAAAGCTTTTGATATTGAAATTATAGAAGTTATTATTAATAATTTATTAGAAGGGATATTTTATGCTCAATTGATATGTAGTAAAAACGGAGAACAAATAGAAATAGATTCTCGTACTTCAGACGCTATAGCTATGGCTGTAAGATTTGAATGTCCTATATATACATATGAGTTTATAATGGAATCAGCAGGTGTGATATTGGATGATGATCCTACATCTAAACGTGATGAAAAGAAAAGTTCTAAAAATAAAAATAAAAATCTAAGTGAATACTCTATTCATGAATTAACAAAAATGCTAGACGATGTATTGGCAGCTGAGGATTATGAAAAAGCAGCGTTGATTCGTGATGAAATTAATAAACGCACATAATTTTTAAATTTTAATGATAGGATAGCTATTAATATATTGATTGTTAATACAAGATTATACTAAATCTGAAGAATTATATACTTGTTTATATTCAATTGAATTTTCCTTGTTAATATTTAGTTTCAATTCGTCTAAATCTAAAGTGACCTCTTTATCTTCCCCTTCATCAGAATAACCCATTGCAGCCATTTCTTTTCTAATTGCTTGCTTTTCCCATTCTGGTGATGAAGTGTCAAAAAAATAAATTTTTAGACCTTTAGCTAATATTGAAATTCCCCAGGGCACAATAATCCATAAGAACCAAAGATATGATGATGTAAATAAATTTATTAAGATCATAAATGCGCTTGAAGTTACAAACCCACTTAGCTCTTTATAAAATTGCTTTTTAACTTCAACTCTTTTTTTTGCTTCTTGGTAAACATCAGACATAGATTTAGATTTGATTTACAACAGTATAATAAAATTATTCTTGCTTTGAAAAACAAATCGATAAAGCAATGCTAATAATAGACAAATGCACTTTAGAAATAAATTTAGAATCTCATTCCAATACTTGCTACTATTCTTGAAGGACGTTCGTCAAATGCAAATTGTTGTCCCAGTACGGTTATATGATCTCCAAATTGTGAAAGATTCGTTTCGTAATTTACATCAACTCTAAATTTTAAAATATCTAAACCTATTCCGCCTTGTATCCCAAAACTGGCATCTTTAAAATTTTGTTGATAACCTTCAATAGTAGTAAGCTCTGAAGTCGAACTAATAAATATATGCGCAACTGGACCTCCATGTATTCTTAAAAATCCGATTTTCATACCTACCATAACTGGAATGTCAAGGTTGTTAAATGTTTCTGATTTTACACTTTTTACAATCCCTGTATCAAATAGTAATTCTTCAACATTATAATCAACATTAGCAGAGTTGAATAAAAATGAAGGCGCTATGAACAAATTTGCAACATGAAATCTTGTATATAATCCAAAGTGAAAACCATAATCAGCTTCTCTGACAGAAAGCGATACGTTTTGATCTCCATTTGGTATTAATATAGAGCCAGTTGCATATTCGACTGAGCTAAGTCCAGCTTTGGCACCAAATTCAAATTGACCGTAACTAAATGTTGATATAAATAATGCAATTAAAACTGTTAATTTCTTCATTGTTCTTTTTTTTGAGGTTAATAATTACACTCAGTATATTACTTTTACTTAAAAAAGTAATTAGTTGTTGGGAAAGAAACTATTATTTAATAAAATGGATTAATGCTTAGAGAATAAAGTTGATAACTAATACTTATTATCTTTGTTGACTACTAAACGTTTATATAACTACTTTTTGTTACTATTTATTTTACATTTTGAAAAAATAAAGTACAAATGATTGGTTATTAATATTTTATTTATAATAATAAAGTATTATATCAAAAATGATGCCTAATGAAATTGAAAGAAGTGAATTTTGTTGGAAGTTTTGAACATGAGTTTCAATGCCCCAAAGATATAAAACCTGAATATGCCTTTATCGGACGTTCAAATGTTGGTAAATCTTCCCTTATCAATATGTTATGCAATCGGAAAGGAATTGCTAAAGTGAGTAATACTCCAGGTAAGACCCAGACGATAAATTATTTTAATGTTGATGAAAATTGGCATTTGGTCGATTTGCCAGGGTATGGGTATGCTAAAATATCAAAAAAAATGCGTGCTAAGTGGGAAAAGATGATCGAGCGTTACCTTGTGACTAGAGGACAATTACAATGTGTTTTTGTATTGATAGATTCTCGTCATACGTTACAAACGATAGATATTGAATTTATGAACTGGCTGGGAGACAGGAGAGTGCCATTTGTAATAGTATATACTAAGATTGATAAACTTACAAAAAAGCAAGTCGAAAAAAATATTGATAAAATTCAAAACGGGATAAAGCAATTTTGGAATGATTTACCGACACAATTTATCACTAGTGCAGAAAAAGCTATCGGAAGAGAAGACATTTTGAGTTTTATAGGAGATTTAAATAATAAATTCTGACTTTTACACCAATATCAAAAAGTAGTTTGTGAAGAGTACACTCGAACATATAATACCTGACATGAAAGATTGGCCTGTGCACAAGGTCAGCGAAAGAAGGGGCGAATTTATTCAAGACCTTAATCGGTTTACAAATGACCGATTAAAGGATAATAAATTGACGACTGAAGAGTTGCTTGAAAAAACGATATATCTTGAAAAAATTCGTGTAAAAAATAATCCATTGAAGGTTGACCCTGCCGATGATAAGTCATACTGGAGTGAATTGGAAAGTGAAACATCTCGTGCAAAAAAATCATCAAATTCTGAAGAAGAATTTCAGAAAATTCTATATCGAATTATTAATAGATACAATGAAGAAATAGTTGGAAACTTTAAAATTAAGACTTTTAAATTTGCCCAAAAATTTTTAACTTTTTTATTCAAAGGATTACTTAACCCCGCCGCCGGTAAAAAGCATAGAAGAATGTGGGGCAATAGATCTCAGCTAAAGGAACAATTGAAGGTGGTAGGACATGTAGATGAGTTTAGGTCTTTATTTACCAAAGGAACTGTTGTTATAGTACCTACTCATTTTTCTAATCTTGATTCGATACTTATTGGTTATGCTATTGATTTGGTGGTAGGAGTACCTACGTTTTCATATGGTGCAGGTCTTAATTTATTGGATAATGAAATCGTAGCATATTTTATTAATCGTTTGGGAGCCTATAGGGTTGATAGAAGAAAGAAAAATCCAATCTATTTAGAATGTCTCAAAGCAATGGCAAGTTTCTCTTTGCAAGAAGGGGTAAATCAAATATTTTTTCCTGGAGGAACAAGATCACGTAATGGGAAAATAGAAGAAAAATTAAAATTAGGGCTTTTAGGTTCAATGGTTGAAGCACAGCGATATGCAACAGTTAACAATACCAATAATAAGGTTTATGTAATACCTTTGGTTCTTAATTATCATTTTGTATTGGAGGCAAAATCTCTAATAAACCAATACTTAAGAAAAACAGGAAAAGAAAAATTTACTAGATCATCAAATAAAGGAAAAGCAACTCAAAATATTTTTAAATTTATTTGGACTTTATTTCGGAAAAAATCGGATATCACATTGTCTTTTGGTCAACCTATGGATGTATTTGGCAATAGGGTTAATATTGAAGGTCAATCGATTGATAAAAATAATGAAGTTATCGATATTAATGGATATTTTGAATTGGAAGGTCAAATCCAAACAGTGCATCAACGAGAAAAAGTGTACACCAAATTATTAGGAGAAAAAATTGTTGATAGTTTTTTAATTAATAATACTGTTTTAAGTTCACATTTAGTCGCTTTTGCTGCTTTTAGAATATTACTTGCATCTAATAAGGAACTTAACCTCTATGATGTTATCAATATCCCAATTGATAACTTTAGTATTGACAATAAGATATTTGAAAATGTTGTAAATAAAATGCAACTTGCACTTAAGAAAATGGAACAAAAAGGGGAAATAAGATTGTCCATGCCAATAGCTCTATCTGCACAAAAATGTATTGAAGATGGATTGTTGAATCTTGGTCTTTATCACCCACAAAAGGTACTTAAAAAAGTTAATGATTCAACATTTGTCTCAGAAAACTTTAGGTTATTGTACTTTTACCACAATAGATTAGATAATTATAATCTCGAAGATGCTGTTGCATGGGATGAGATATTAGAACGAAACATACCAATGCAAGAAAATTCAATATCGTGAGATTTATAATATTTGATTTAGAAGCAGCCTGCTGGATGGGACGACCGCCTGGTGGTATCAATGAAATAATTGAAATAGGAGCGGTGATGATAGATTCGAAAGGAAAACAGATAGGTAGATTTAGCAAGTTTGTGAAACCTACTGTCAATCCCAAATTATCTAAATTTTGTAAAAAGTTGACAAGTATTTCCCAAGAGAATGTTGACGAAGCTGATCTGTATCATGATGTGGTACAACAGTTTCAAGATTGGATTGGCATAGATAACAATGATTATAGATTATGCAGTTGGGGACAATACGACAAAGTTATGCTAAAAGATAATTGCCATCTTCATAAAATTGACATTGATTGGTTAACTCATTTTGTAGATCTTAAATCGAAGTACCATATTCTTAAAGGAGAACACAAACTTACTGGGCTTAAAAACACCTTAATTAATGAAGGTATGGAATTTACAGGAATTCACCATCGAGCGATTTCTGACGCAGAAAATACAGCAAAAATATTTGTCAAGTATGTTGGAAATTGGGAGATATAATCTAATTATTTAGTAATCATATCTATTGCAATCCGCACCACACTATTTTGTATGTTTCTGTTCTTTGTCCATTACTTATTTTTAGAATATAAATACCAGCTTGGTTATCTGTCATATTAATAAACCTATTGCCATTCATTGACGATACTAACTGTCCATTGATATTATATGTTGCGATATCAAATGAAGATAAATAATTACTATTAATAATAAATCCAGTTTGAATATATTGAATGCTAAATAAATTAGTAACCTCATCTTTTACAGCTACTTCACAATGTGGAAGATTAATTTTAAGATCAGTAGTACAGTTATCATTATTTTGGTCAATTATAGACAGTAAAATGTCAGATTGGGCAGGAATGTTTAGCAACGTTACAGGAAGGTCATTGTAGGAATAGCTATTATGAATCATGCCAGAAATATTCAATCTAAAAGAGTCACTTGTCCCTTCTGTATGATCAAAATTTATAACTATTTCATACCCGTTCTCGTCATCACAGTCGATTATCTCATAACTTAAGTTGTCAATTTCACATTGAGGTACGTCACAACAGATAGGATCTTCTAATAGTAATGCGATATTACAATTGTTGTCCAATTGGTCAACTATTTCAAATTGATATATAGTCATACAATCCCCAAACAATGGACCTACTGTATATGATTCATCACCGTATGCAAAGGCATATTCTAAATTGCCATTGATGTTGACATTAAAACTATCAGAAACTATGTCTATATAATCAAATGTAATAATTGCATAGAATTGACTGTCAATACATTCATCAATAGCAACAACTATATCAGATAGGACACAGATAGAATCGGCACAGCAAATAGGGGAGTTTAGCTCAACCGAAAGATTACAATCAATATCTGTATCTGCTATCTCTACAAGGTAGTCCATAGTATCACAGTTAGAATCTAAAGGCCCAATTTCATATGATTCTAAGCCATAAGGAAATTGACCATATTCATCATTATTAACTATTATAGAAAATGAATCACTTACATCTCCTGAATAATCAAAGGTAATATATGCAAAGAACGTTTCATCTTCACAATCGGAGTAAGCAACATTTACAATATCTAACAAACAGCTATCACAACAATCAATAGACGTATAATTAGTAAAAGAACTACAACTTATATCTTGTTGGTCATAGATGGTTAGTAAGTGATTGGTACTACATGCTCCAACTATTGGTCCGATAGAATATGTAGAATCTCCATATGCATAAGTGCCATAATTGATAGCATTGTCCATAACCACAAAACTATCAGCTATCATACCTTTATTAGTAAAGCTAAATTCCAAATTATACACTTCGCCAATACAATTTTGTTGAATAATATTTAGGTCTGCTACTTGGCAAGTATCAATACAACATATAGGGTCAGGAAAGTTGTAGAAATCTTGACATAAGACATCTAACGCATCTTGAATTACAATAGTTGGGGCTACAGTACAGCTACTAGGTATTGGACCTACAGTATATTGGGGTTGACCATGCTCGTATGTTCCATAGTTAATTCCATCAACAAGAATATCAAAATAATTATTACTAATATCAGAAGTCTCAAAACTTACATCGATATAGTATTGACCATTTTCACAGTTATAAGCTTCTCCAAATACGTTATAGATTTGACAGTTTATTTCACAATTTTGGACAGCTCCAAGATATGCTGCATTAAAACAAAATACATCGTCTTGATCAAGAATTAGTACTTCGATTGATTGATTGCTAAATGCTATAGGTCCTACAGATACTGGGAGCTGATTATAGCCAAATGTTCCTAAGAAATTAGCAGTATTACCCAACAAAAAACTATCCGAAGATTGGTTGTTGTCAAAATCAAGAATAATATTGAAAGTGCCATTAATATCATCACAATCTATGATTTCGCTTGTAATATTTGTTATACTACATACACAAGGATTATCAACACTAAATGTACTACAACAATCATTGTCATAAATGTCGCAAACAGTAATGCTATTTATTTGATTATCATTATTCTCAAATTCTATAACAGAAGGGAGGTCAGTATAATTATAATCACCTAATAATTCATCATTTATCCACACCACATATTGTCCATTGTTTTCTATAGTTTCAATGTCAAATGAAACAATTACAGAATCATTCGAACATTCAGTTGTTATATCTGTAATTGATATGTCACATTCTATATTACAACATATTGGGTCTATATTAGCAAAGTCGTTACACAATGGATTGTCAATGTCCCTAATGATAAAATCATATATTGAACTACAATCTCCTAAAAGCCCGTCAATCGTAATAGGTAAATCTGTATATTGAAAAGTACCATAATTAGTCCCATTTCCTAACACTAAAAATCCATTATTGCCAATTTCGTTGTATTCAAAATTGATATTAACAGAGAATAACTCTGATTCATAACAATTATTTATTTGTATATCAATATTTTTAAGATTACATTGACTAAAAACAGTAATATGACAAAACGAAAAGAGTATGAAAAAGAATAAAGTAATTGATTTATTCATGCGAAATATTCCTATTGAAATTTGTATAAAAAGAAACAAAAGTATTAAAAATTACAATCAAATGAAGTAATTTTTATTAACTAATTAGGAAAAATATTATATTTATGACTTTTAGTATAAACCGTTTATGATGAAAAAGATAATTGTATTAGTTTTTTTAGTGAATTTCTTGTATTTCAATGGGAAAGCACAAATAAATTGTCCTGATGATATTACGATTGACTGTTTTTCTGATATTTGGCCAGGCAATACAGGTATGGCTTCTATCTTATCAGGGAATTATAACCAATCTATGATTAAGTATGTAGATAATAATAGCAATCTATCCGTATGTAATGAAGGTGATTTATACAGAACTTTTTATTTGGATGTTAATTACAACAATATTTTGGATGCTAATGAAGGATCTTGCACACAAGCAATTTCACTTGATTATAACAACTTGGACCTCAATCTAACATTTCCACCTGATAGAGCATATGATTGTGATGAGGATGTAATATTAGAAGCTCCGACTTGGGCAGCCAACCCTTGTGATTTGATCGGTTATACATACGAAGATCAGCATTTTAATTTTTCTGGGGGTGCTTGCAAAAAGACTTTACGTACTTTCACCTTAATCAATTGGTGTATTTATAATGGTGTCACAGTTGACGGGATATGGACACATACTCAAGTGATAAAAATTATTGATAATGATGCACCACAAATATCAATGTGTCAAGATTTGACTTTTGATGCAGTAGAAAACTGCGAATCGACTGTTACACTGACTAATTCTGCAACAGAAATTGGGGCATGTCCTTCTTCTTTACTGACTTGGACATTAAGTGTTGATCTGTGGGCTGACGGAACCCAAGACTTATTCTATGGACCTAATGAACCATTGCCATTTAAAATTGACCCTTTAAATGTTAATGAAGATATAACTATTACGCTACCAGAGAAAGTAGGTAAAGCTCACCATAAAGCAAGTTGGACAGTAACAGATGGTTGTGGTAATGTGAAATCTTGCTTCTTTAATTTTGATGTGGTAGATAATACACCACCAACGCCATATTGTCTTAATTTTACAAGTACATCTTACAATGGGCAAGAAGAACTACCATTAGAGATAGCTGCTGATTTTTTTAGTTTAGAATCAATTGATAATTGTTCTAATGAGTCAGAAATTAGGCTATCATTTAGCGAAAACCTTAGCGATACTGTAAAATTGATAGAATGTGGTGATTCTGGATTTAACTTTTTTAGAATTTATTATACTGATGAAGCAGATAACCAAGATTTCTGTGAAGTTTTTATGTTGATATTTGATAATGGTACTTGCTTTGGTAAATATGCTCCTAATGGAATTATTAGAAAACCCAATGGGACTGTAATTACAGATGCTATGGCATATCTTATGGATCAAGGCCAAATGATATCTTCAAAGTCAACTAATGAAAACGGATATTTTAGTTTTGGTAATCAAGATATAGTTGATACTTATGTGGCAATGGTCAAAAAAACAGATGATTCAATGGATAATATTGATGTGTCTGATTATTTATTAATGCAACGTGGTTTAATTGGTTTAGAACAATTAAATTTTTATCAAAAAATAGCTGGAGATATTAACAATGATAACAAATTTAATATTCAAGATTTATTAGTTTTTAAAAATGTCATTCTTGGAGATAATGTAATTAATAATGAAGATAAATGGACGTTTATCCCACAAGACTTTATTGTAGATCATAGCAATAGTATACTACAGTATCCTACAAACATAGAATACACAAAATACAATTCAGGTTTTAATTTTTATGGCATTAAAAAAGGAGACTTGACAAGTGCTTCTTACCCTGAAGTCGAAATTACTGATAACGAAGAGCCTATAAATATGGTTATTGAAATATCTAATGATAAAATTGTAATCACTAATTCTTCTAATTTTGTTGCTGATGCAATAACTTATAAATCCGATGTTTCGGCAGCCACTATCGAGGCTACAATTAACAATAATCAAAGTATAAATCTTGATTACAATTCTAATTATGGAAATGCTGAATTCTCACTAGAATTTACAGGAAAGTTTGAAAGTATGAATGTGGAGAATATTTTAAAATATATAAATATTAATATTTATAAACACGAATCAACAATTCCTGCATTGATAAATTTTTTAATAAATGAAAATAGAATATCAATAGAAAAAAACACATTAGATGCTAATACAAAAGCTTATCCAAATCCATTTGGGCAGTCTATTTCATTGTTTGCCAGAGATGTAAAAAAGGTAGTAATCTATGATGTCAATGGGCAAATAATAAAACATGATATAGGTGTTCAGTATGATAATATTTATAAAATATCGAATCTTGGGCATCTTAAACCTGGAATTTATATATTACATACTACAACAAAAAACGAAACCAAAGTAATTAAAATTATTAAATAGGAATACCTAGTTCCTAAACTAAAAACATACAATGAATAAATTATATACACTATTTATAGTTGCCATTTTAGCTTTTTCTTGTAAATCTGACAAAGCCAATTATCCTTCAGTAAGTCTTATGAAACATGGATTTGCTATTAATGTTAATGCTCCAGAAAGCGCTGAGATTAAATCATTTGATTATGGTCTTATGAAAGAGCTAACAATTGATGATAGTAAAAATAGTGATTATTCTTTACAAATACTTAAAAGCAAAGCAACTACAACTAACATAGGAAAAGTAAAAGCAGACCAATTAGCAATAGCAAAATCTGGTCGATACTTTTCTAAAATTGTTGAAGAACATGATTCGGGATTCATTTTTGAAAAATTAATGGATGAAAAACAAAGTTTTGATTTTCGAGTTGTAAAATTGATGGGAGATGATGAATATATATTTCAATCTGGTTTGATTGGATCATTCTCTGAAGAAGCAGTAAGGAATATGTATAAGTCTATATAATAATAGAAAGAGGTGTGTTTGTGTATCTTGAAGAGAAATAATAGTCGAATCTTGCAGATAGCTGCTTGATATGTATTTTATTCTAAATATTATTTTTTAATAAATATATATTGATTTTTCTATTTTGATTTCCACTCGCCGTTCGGGCGTTCAT
>JAZGFO010000202.1:0-23540 GCA_036479655.1 Saprospiraceae bacterium | reverse complement strand
AGATTCTCCTTCACATATTTCAACCTGAATATTGCCAAATAGTGGTTGAGTAACTTCAAGTCCAAGCAATATAATAGAATCACAACCCACACTATTAATAAGTGTGTCACTATAAGTACCGGATGCTGTATGTCCATTGATAGAGTCCCCAAAACATATTTGATCTATTATCGATATAAAAGAGTTGTTTATGACAATCAAATCTAACATTACAACAGAGTCACATCCTTCGATAGTACTAAGTGAATCTACAAAGTGTCCTGTAGATTGGTGACCATTAATCAGTTCTCCACTACAAATACTTATTGTGGTATCTATTTGATATGATGGATGTACGAGCAAGTCAATGATCAACAACGAATCACATATGTTTAGAGAAGGAATAAATTCTTGATAGGTTCCTGAGGTAGTATATCCAAGATAGTCTTCTCCTTGGCATATTATTGCAGAGGCAAACACACTATCTACTTCTAAAACTTTAAGATTGATTCTTCGGATAGAATCACATCCAGTAGTGAACGAGAAAAAAGTGTCAAAATAAATACCAGTACTATCATATCCTTCGTATGAATTGCCACCGCAGATTGTGGTGTCAATAACACTTGTCACGGGGTCAATTACCGTTAATATGAGGTTTCTAACTGAGTCACAGCCATTGAATGCAGGAAAGGTGTCAAGATATGTACCTTCATAATTGTAACCTGCAAAAGTATCCCCAAAACAAATGCTGCTTGTCACAAGTGAATATGGATTAAGCAGTAAAGTTAAGTCTAATGTTCTGATAGAGTCACATCCAAGATTACTTGTGAACGTGTCTATATATATACCATTTTGAGTATAACCATCTACAGATTCTCCGGTACAGATAGTATCAGTGACATACGTAGTCAATACATCCAATATCTCTAAGTCTAATATCCGTATAGAGTCACACCCCATTGACGATGTGAGGACATCAGTGTATATTCCACTTTCGTTGTATCCTAAATATGCAAAACCACTACAAATAGTAGTAGAAATCATGCTTGTATCTGTTGGTAAAATTGTTAGATTTATAACAATTACAGAATCACAACCATCAACTGTACTCATGCTATCTAACCAAATTCCCGGTTCATAAAAACCATTAAAAGTATCTTTATTGCATATGCTCAATGTGGTGTCAATATTGAATTTCGGATTTACAATTAGATGTAATGTTCTGATAGAATCACAGCCAAATACACTCTCACTGGTATCAATATATGTTCCTTCTAAAAAATAGTCTTCAAAAATATTTCCTTGGCAAATCATCACAGTTGTATCAAAACTTAAAGTGTCTGAAAATACAAGATTCAAAATACGTATTGAATCACACCCTATAGTTGTAGTTAATGTGTCTATATATATACCTGATGTATCATAGCCTTCATATGATTGACCAGTACATAATATGATTAAGGTATCTATACTTATGGAGTCTTGAACAAGTAAATCGAAATATCGAAGTGAATCACAGAAAGTTGATGTTGTGAATGTATCTACAAATAATCCTGTACTGAAATATCCAAGAATAGTGTCACCTATACAAATCGTGTCAGAAAGAAATAAAGTGTCTACTTGTATAACACCTAAACTAAGATTGACAATACTATCATTTGGTTGGTTTACAGTAAAAGTATCTATGTAAGTTCCTGTTTGAGTATGTCCATTTATAGTATCACCGTTACATATCGTGAGCGAAATATTGACGATACTTGTGTCTGCAATATATTTATCAATATTAAGATTATTGTAATCCATTGAAAAGATAGTAGTATTCACAAATATAAACATTGACAATATTACTGTCAATTTATAAAATATATTATTCAAGGTTGGCATAAGTTTTTAAATTGTATGCACAATATACTAGTAAATTTAAGATTTTATATAATGTGAATATGTAGTATGTTTAACATATTGAACAATATTTTAAATATTACCTTTTGCCGTCTTACTTTCAAAAATTCTATTTACAATAGAAAAAAGATAAGATAAAGATCAAAACCCCCAAGTTATAAAAAAAGTGAAATCCAATCAAAGCTAAATACATTATTATACAACAGAACGGTATCTAACAATTCAATTAAAATCCGATTAGCGAAAGAATGTGTAGGGGTTATTAGTCGGGTTATTTACTCCATATGTAGAATATAAACACAACAACCAATAATTGTTGTTAAAATCATATATATTGTATGTCAATACTACTAAAATAGTTATTTGACGAGCTATTATCTTTAATGTTTTTAATAACAACTAATGGAAGAAATAATTACAATTGATGATTTAAAGAAAGTGTATATAATGGGGTCAGAAGAAGTACATGCAATAAAATCCATTACATTGTCTGTAAATCGAAATGAATATGTAGCATTAATGGGACCTTCAGGGAGTGGGAAGTCTACGCTTATGAATTTATTAGGCTGTCTTGATAGTCCCACCGCTGGATCTTACTTTCTAAATGGTAATAATGTAAGTACAATGAGTGATAGTGAGCTTGCAGAAATTAGAAATAAAGAAATTGGTTTTGTATTTCAAACATTTAACTTACTCCCTCGATTGAGTGCATTAGATAATGTGGCACTACCATTAGTATATGCAGGCATGAGCAAGGCTCAACGAGATCAAAAAGCAACAGAAGTATTGGAAACCGTTGGGTTAGGTGATAGAGTTACACATAAGCCCAACGAATTGTCTGGTGGACAACGACAGCGTGTAGCAATAGCAAGAGCACTGGTCAATGATCCAGCAATTATATTGGCAGATGAGCCTACAGGTAATCTTGATACAAGGACTTCTATTGAAATAATGGAAATATTTGAAAAATTACACAATGCAGGAAATACAATAATAGTGGTTACCCACGAACCAGATATTGCCGAGCATTCTCACCGTATTATCAGACTAAGAGATGGACTTGTAGAAACGGATGAACAGAATAAAAATATTATTCTCGCAAGTGATCCAAAACATAGATACAATTTGAGTTAAATAGCGAATTAATGAAAATATATACAAAAACAGGGGACACAGGAACTACTTCTCTATACGGCGGAGCTCGTGTGACAAAAGATGATATCAGAATAGAAGCATATGGTACTATAGATGAGCTAAATGCACATGTTGGGTATTTAATATCTGTCTTACCATCATCTGTCCATGAAAAAAGTAATCTTTTTGAGATTCAAAAAAGATTATTTACTATTGGATCAAATTTGGCGAGTGACCCAAATAAAGATATACCTGTACCAGATTTGTTAGATTCAGATGTGAAACTATTAGAAAATGCAATGGATAGCATGGAAGTTAATTTAGAGCCTTTACGTTCATTTGTTCTACCAGGAGGATCTGTGCAGAATAGTATTGCACATATTTGCCGTACCGTCTCTCGTAGAGCAGAGAGACGGATAATAACTTTGGCAATTTCGTCTAATGTTAATCCTTTATTAATAGTTTATGTAAATCGTCTTTCTGATTATTTTTTTATGCTAAGTAGATACTTGGCTTTAAAGTTGAATCATGAAGAAACACCTTGGCATCCAAGATAAGCTATAGACTTTTTAGTTACTAATAGGGAAAGTTAATATTGGATGATATAGATGGTTTACTATATCGTCAGAAATACTCTTTCTGAATAGTTTTGAAAAACCTTTGCCTTGGTGTGTCCCCATCACTATCAAATCAATATCTCTTTCTGCACTGAATTTTCCAATACCAGACTCTACTTCTTTATCTTCATAGATAACGGACTCATAATTTTCAATATCGTTAGTAGCAACAAATGATAACATATCATCTTTTATTTGGTCATTAGATCTTTTGTGATTGGGTGTTTTTATTTTGAGTAAAACCAATTTAGAACCAAAAGCTTTTTGTAAGTCTTTTATAATTGTGAGATCTATTTTTTGATTGTGAAGAAAATCACTAACAAAAACAATTTCATTTAAACTTAAATCGGATCTATCACATTTAAGAGAAAGTACTGGCACAGAACTATGATTTGTAATATGCTCAGTATGTGATCCTTTTGACCAAAACTTTTTATTAAAAAGTCCATCAGTACCCATTACAATAAGATCAATATCATTATTCTCTGCATAGTTTAAAATTGATCTGTCAATATCACCGATTTGACAAGATGTAATATTTATAAATTCTTTGCCATCAATCCAAGATTTCATTTTTTCTTTGTTGATTTCTAGCCGCTTATACCATTCCGAATAATCTTCACCTTCATCATTTAATAAGACTCCTGCATTGTTGTAATATGCTCCTTGAGGCCCAGGGATAATAGATAGTACATCTATTTGGGCATTAGTTTTCTTAGCGATTATTGTAGCTATTGTACACGCAAACTCTCCTAAGTCACTAAAGTCTGTAGGAATTAGAATTTTTTTCATTATTATATGATTTTTATCGTTTTTTGTAAAAAAAAGGGGAACCAACATTGGCTCCCCAATAGACTAATACTTGGACGTTTTAATTATAACATTGTTGTTGGACATACATATTCTGAGATGTTATATTTCTCAGCTTCTACCATTGCTTTAAAACCACCTTTTATATCAACAAGTTTTCTAAAACCTCTGGATTGTAAGATTGAAATAAAGATCAATGATCTATAACCACTAGCACAATGAACATATTGAGTTTTATCATTTAAGATAAGTTTCATACTTTCATTTACAGTGTCTAATGGTGCATTCATAGCGTCGATTACATGCTCACTAAAGAATTCACTATTTCTTCTAACGTCTACTATACTTGGAGCAGAAAGAGCAGCTAACTGATCAACAGCTATTGATTCTATCTTGTCCGTATCTTTACCTTCATTATTCCATGCTTCATATCCTCCTTTTAGGTAGCCTATTGCATGGTCATAACCAACTCTCGCTAATCTGGTAACCACTTCTTGGATTGTCCCTTCATCTGCAACAATTAGTATTTTTTGTTTAATATCTGGTATAAGTGTACCTACCCATGATGCAAAACTACCATCAATGCCTATAAATATTGAATTTGGTACAAATCCAGCTCTAAAGTCGTCCTTAGATCTTGTGTCAATTATAAGCGCTTCATTGTCATTTGCTGCAGCTTCAAATTCTTTTGGACTTAGTGCTTTCATACCTTTTTCTAATACAGTATCAAGACTTTCGTATCCTTGGATGTTAATCATAACATTTTTAGGAAAGTATGCAGGAGGTGGCTTCAATCCATCCAATACTTCGTTTACAAATTCATCTTCGGTCATATCAGGCCTTAAAGCATAATTTGTTTTCTTTTGGTTTCCTAATGTATCTGTAGTTTCACTACTCATATTCTTTCCACAGGCACTACCTTGTCCATGATTTGGATAAACAATTATATGATCGGCTAATGGCATTACTTTTTCTCTTAAAGAATGAAATAAATGTCTGGCCAATTTGTCTTGCGTAAGATCTGCAATGACTTTTTGAGCTAAATCTGGTCTTCCTACATCGCCAATAAATAGTGTGTCTCCTGAAAACAAACCAACTTCTTTACCTTCTTCGTCTTTTAGTAAGAGACAAAAACTTTCCATTGTGTGACCTGGAGTGTGTAGAAGCTCTAACGTCACATCACCTACTTTGAATATTTGTCCATCAGTACCTACTAATTTTTCAAAACCAGTTTCCATTTCTGTTGGCCCAAATACTATTGTCGCTCCTGTTGCTTTTGCAAGATCTACGTGACCTGAAATAAAATCGGCATGAAAATGCGTAATAAATACATATTTTATTTTGGCATTATCATTCTCTGCACGTTCCAAATATGGGGCAATATCCCTTAAAGGGTCAATAATAATTGCTTCACCATTTGATTCTAAATAGTAAGCTGCTTCTGCTAAACATCCTGTGTAAATTTGTTCTAATTTCATTTTATAATTTTTTATTTATTAATATAGTATTTGTACTTATTATCTACTGCAAATATACGTAATGTCAAAATAAACCTATGTAACAATAGTTACTTGGCAAACATGATTTTTGTCACTGTTTGTTAAATAAAAGATGATGCAAGTCATTCTTTTGTTACAGAGTAGTATAGTTGTTATTAAAAGTGCAATCTCAGTTTAGTCAATCTGATTATAAAGATGTTATTTTATGCTATTTATATAAATAAATAAATCACAAATAGTATATTGAGTAATGCTTTAGATTAAATTTTTATCTCCCTATTAAATTAGGAAGGTATTTGTATTTTAGTAGGGAGTATTTTTTTGATCGTTAATAAAAAATAATTGAGATGAGTAATTTTATAAAATTAGAAAAATTAGATAATTTTTCACCTTTTGAAGGAATGAAGGCAAAATTAGTACACACAGCTACTCAGACATTTGCATTTTGGGAGATAGAAGATGGAACAATATTACCAACACACCAACATTATCACGAGCAAGTTAGCTATATTACTAAAGGAGAACTACAACTTACGATTAAAGACAAAACTCAAATTTTGTGTGAAGGAATGTTTGTCGTTATACCGCCCAATACTGATCACTCAGCAAAAGCCCTTACTAAAGTATCGTTAACTGACGTATTTTCACCAGTAAGAGAAGATTTTCCTCAATAAATATATAACTTCGGTTAAGCCAATTACAAATTACAAAATTATTACAAATGCCATCATCGTTTAAAGAAACAGAATATAAAGAATATAAGTTTAAAAACCTTAAAATATACGGTTCAACTGAATGGTTGACAAATAATCGAAAAAAATATCGGCAAGTTTTTAATGAGCAAGAGACAGGTTATATATATGTAGAACTTTCTTTTTATAATAAGATGTTTGATGAAAAAACTTGGGACGTAAATATTCAATTTATCTGTTATAGCCTTAAGGGTAAGAAGAAAAAACTTTGTGATTTAAAATTTGATAAAAAAGT
Organism: Saprospiraceae bacterium; assembly: GCA_036479655.1. Lineage (GTDB taxonomy): Bacteria > Bacteroidota > Bacteroidia > Chitinophagales > Saprospiraceae > CAJXUU01. Next base: position 16,612 of record JAZGFO010000202.1, on the reverse strand, counting down.
TTCTAAGCATGATAATGTATTTTATGTTAGAGAAGGATGGGGAAATAAAAAAGATGGGTCATTTTGGAAAAGCGGAACATATTATTGGGAAGCAAAAATAAATGGCGATATCGTTGCTACTAAATATTTTTATATTGAAGATAGTGGATCAGGCTTTGAAGAAAAGATAAACCCATTTTTTACAATCAAATCAGCAAAAATACACGAAGGGGAGTTTGATGAAATAGAACAGGGGCAATTAAAAAACTATACGGCATTTTCGATTGATGATACGAGATACATACATACACAATTGGAACTTTATAATCTAATACCTTATAGAAATTGGCACTGTGAGTTGTTTTTTAATTATTATAATGAGGTTCACGAACTAAAAGGTAGAATAGTCAAATTAATCAATGTTAAAAAGAATACAAAAATAATAACTGAAAATGGAGGATGGGGTAGTAATAGTCCCGGTACATGGCGTAAAGGTAAGTATTCTGTCGAAATTGTTTTTCTAGATAGAATAGTTGCAATATTAAATTTTGATATTAAAGAAGAGTTTGAAGAGGGAGAAATAATACCTGAATTAAGATATCAATATGAAAAGACTCCAGAAATATTGGTCAATCCAACGGAGAGTTTTGAAGAAGTATTATTAAAGTTAGACAACTTAGTAGGTCTTCATGATATCAAGCAGAAAGTTAAGGCCCATTCGCAATATTTGGAGTTTTTAAAATTAAGAAAGATAAAGGGATTTGATGAAAAAGATAGCATAAACATTCACTCGGTCTTTATTGGTAATCCGGGAACAGGAAAGACAACTGTTGCAAAAATGATGGGTGCATTATACCATAAAATGGGAATATTATCTAAAGGGCATGTACATGAAGTAGATAGAGCATCGTTGGTGGGAGAGTATATAGGTCAGACGGCGCCAAAAGTAAAAAAAGCAATTGCAAAAGCAAAAGGTGGTGTATTATTTATTGATGAGGCGTATGCATTAGCAAGAAATAATGATGATGCAAAAGACTTTGGACGTGAAGTAATAGAAATATTAGTCAAAGAGATGAGTTCTATTAAGGCAGATTTTGCGGTAATTGTTGCAGGATATCCTAAAGAGATGAAAAGTTTTATTTCTTCTAATCCAGGTTTAAGATCACGATTTAAGCACTTTTTTGAATTTAAGGATTATCTACCTCAAGAATTAATTGAAATATCTAAATATGCAGCAAAAGAAAAACAAGTTGATTTTACTGCTGATGCTCAAATATTATTAGAAGAGCTAATTACCGATGAATACCGAAAAAGAGATAAAGCATTTGGTAATGCTAGATATATACATGACTTAATAGATAAATCAAAGATGAATTTGGGATTGAGAACTATGAATAGAAAGAATCCTAACGCGCTATCCAGTATTGATTTGATGACGATTACGGCTAAAGACATGAAACGGCTCAGTGAAACTATTTCTGATGTAAAAGCAGATATCCCTGTTGATACTAAATTATTAAAAATGGCTTTGGAAGAGCTAAATGAATTAATAGGAATAATTAGTATTAAAAAACAAATAGGAGAGTTAGTGGATATTGTTAATTTTCATCGTTCTAGCGGGCGAAGCGTAATGAATAATTATAGCTTTCATTCTGTATTTGTAGGTAATCCAGGAACAGGAAAAACGACAGTAGCTAGGATATTGACAAAAATTTATAAGGCTCTAGGTATACTTGAGAGAGGCCATATGGTAGAGACTGATAGACAAGGACTTGTAGCAGGGTTTATTGGACAAACTGCAACTAAAACAGTCGAACGGATAGAAGAAGCAATGGGCGGTGTATTGTTTATTGATGAAGCATATGCATTAAATAATTCTAATAGCTCTGGAGGTGATTATGGAAATGAAGCGATACAGACAATTTTGAAAAGAATGGAAGATAACCGTGGTAAATTTTATGTTTTTGCAGCTGGTTACCCAGGAAATATGGAGCGATTCTTAAAAACAAATCCTGGACTTGCATCTAGGTTTGATAAAACATTTCATTTTGAAGATTATTCGGCAGAAGAATTGGGGCGAATAAGTATAAAAATGATAGCTGATAATAATATGCGTATTACTAAGAAAGCAGCAAAACTATTGGGTGATCGACTAACAGAATTGTATAAATATAGAGATAAATATTTTGGTAATGCTCGGACAGTCCGCAAATTAATAATTGACTTAATTAAATACCAAAATCATAGAATAGCACTTCAGCCAATAGACAAGAGATCAAAGCAATCCGAAAATTTAATAATCAATGATGATGTTTTAAAACTTAATATCCTAGAAGATCAAAAAGGATTTGAACAACAAGGAATAGGATTCTAACTAAGAACTTGGCGAGTTGTTTTTAGTTAATATAGCTCTTCATCTTGGACCTCTCCGTCCTTTCATTTTATGTTTAAATTTGTTTAATATTTCTTGGCGAAATCTTTTTTCCAATATAACTAATTGAGCGACTTTAACAGTAGGAATTACAGTTTTAAGCTTCTCAATATATTCATTTTTTAGTGCAAGTTCTTCACTTTCTATTTTAATTATATTGGTTAATAATTGATCTGCTTCAAGCTCAGTCATTTCGTTTTGGTGCATAAATGGTAACTTTATTTTTTGCATCATGATAGCTTTGCGTTTTTGTTCGAATTCATTATAAACTGGCCAAAATCGTTGTGCTTCTTCTTGTGTAAAATCAAGATTCATTGTGATGAAAGCGATTCTTTTTTGTTTGATTTTCTCTTCTATTTTGGCTCTCTTTTCAATTCTGTCTGCATTTGGTTGACTGAAGCCCATGGATACAAAAAATGCAAAAAACATTAATGTAAGTATACTTTTCATATTTTTATCGTTTTATTTTATATTTATAATAATTCTTGAAGTTGATTGTCGGTAAGTTGATAGATAATATTATCAAGTAACAAATCATCAATATTAATCTCTAAGTCATTGTCTTCAAATAATTGGTTAAGATCTTCGTCATCTATCAAATCGACTAGTGATATTTCTTCAGATAATGATAAATATTCCCAAGCTTCTTCAGTTGTTATTTCTTGACTATATGTTTGATTTGGAATTAAATCTTCTGTTTCAGGCCATGCTACAAGTGCTAATATTGCAACAAATGACGCAGCAATAGCTATTAGTTTTATATTCCAAAGTTTTACTATTTTAGATTTTGATTCTTGCGGACTAACTGTGTTTAAAACTTTGTCTGTTAGACTTTCAAAATAATCAGAAGGAATTGATTTGTCACTATCTTTTTTTGACAGTAATAATGTATCAACATCAATAGTTGAAATTACTTCCTGCTCCAAGTTGTTAAAGTAATCAGATGGTACTTTAAATGGATTTTTACCCCTTAACTGCACAAGCATTGGTGCCAATTGTTCTACTTCTTTTTTTATTTCATCTTTCATTCTTGATGTATTTTTCAATTTTTTTTACGGCATGATGATAGGACGCTTTTAGTGCACCTATAGATGTCGTTAATACTTCTGACATGTCTTTGTAACTCATTTCTTCATAATACCTTAGATTAAAAACTGCTTTCTGTTTGGAGGGTAATATTTTTAAAGCTTTTTGTAACAATAATTGTACTTCATCACCGTCAAAATATGAATCTGCCTTTAATTCATTTATTAAACTATTCTGTTCGTCATCAATTGTGACTGTACTTCTTCTCTTTTTCGATTTTAAAAATGTTAAAGATTCATTTGTTGCTATTCTATATATCCAAGTATAAATTTTTGAATTATTCTCAAATTTATCAATGAATCTATATACTTTAATAAATGTATTCTGAACAATATCGTCAGCATCTTCATGATAAATAACCATACGTCTGATGTGCCAATAAACTTGCTCTTGGTATTGATTCATCAATACTCTAAATCCAGCATCTTTATCTGTTTTAAAAAGTTGTAATAATTGTTTGTCAGTCAGCAATATTTACTTTTTTGTATTATTTATAATAGTAAGACTACAAAAACTGAAAATGGTTTAATCTGCAAATTATTTTTTGAAACTATATTCCTCATAAGAATTAAGTTGCGATAGATCTAATACTGTTCTTCCGTTCTTATTCTTATACATTGGTATAAATTGAGCATTCTCAATCAGGTTTATACAGTTGTAAGAATGTTTGCTGTGGATGGTTTTGGTATAGGTTGCATCAAATCCTTTGATAAGAATAAGTATTTCCATTCGACTTGTAGCCATATCTTGTTTGTCAAGATCAAATAATGGACTCTCACTATTTATGGGGTGTACAATTGTCCAATTTAGTGGAAAAAGATGGATGTTTTCAATTTCTAAATCAAGCCATTTGAATCTTCTTCTTAATCTTCCGTCCACGTTTTCTAACCACGCTAAGGTCACTCTAGCTTCCATATCAAATATATGATTGTTGTTTGTGTTTACAATTCTAAATTGCAAAGATTTTTCACCATTTTTATTTGGAGCAATTAGCATATTCTTGCTAAATTTTATATCTGATGTTGGTCGCGAAAATTTTGCATATGATAAGCCTGTTGCAATAGCAAACGAGAGCAAACCTACAAATGAAACAAATGATGCTAAAATATTAGCCGCAGTACCATTGGGACTGTTATGTCCATAACCGACTGTGGTAAAAGTCTCAATACAGAAAAACAAATATTGAATAAATTCTTGAAACCAAGTTCCAGGATTTAAATTTGTAATCGACTCAACCCCAATGAACATAAACCCTAACGCAAACAATCCGTTAATACTAAAATAAAACAATAGCGCATAACCAATAAATTTTGTCCAAGACATTGTTAGAGATTGAGCGAATAGAGAACTTGCAACATTTCCTTCTCTTTCTATATTAAATGTACCATTTTCATTGATAAGACGGTAATGAGTGTCAGGAATAGCAGCATCAAATCCAGATAAATCAGTTTCTTTTGAATCTATAACGGGAGTAAGTTTATTGTATGGCATTTATTGGTGGTTAGAGTGCTTGAGTTTTGATGTGTACTATTTTATTTACGCATTGACAATGTTTTCCAACGCTTCAATTCCAATGTATTAATAATATACAATAAAAAGGTTGTAACATAGTATTTTTCTCAAAACTTATAACATGTATTTATAACATAGAATCTTAATATGAGCAGTGAATTTTAAATGAGAAAATAGTAAAATTTTATTAATCATGAATAATTACTATTTTGCATCTTCGTTATAATAAATCACAATGATGAAGTATTTTTATACTATTCTTTTATGTTTTTGGACGTTTTGCATTTATAGTCAGATTGATAATAAATTACAAAAAGAAGTAATTGAATTATTTTCTCATAAGGCATTTAAACATGCTTCAATTGGACTTTGTGTTTATGATTTTAACTGTAAGAAAATTGTTGTTGATATAAATGCTGAAAAAACACTAATTCCCGCTTCTACACTCAAAGTACTTACTTGTTTTACAGCACTTAACCATCTCTCTGCTGACTTTGAATATGAAACTAAGATTAGCTATAGTGGTCGTTTGAAAAATGGAGTACTCAAGGGAAATATTTACATACAAGGAAGTGGAGATCCGACATTAGGATCAGGTAAGTTAGGTGCCAAGCATACCAAAGAATTAATAAAAGAAATAGTAAAAACGATTAAAGCCAAGGGCATAAAATCTATCACTGGAAAAGTCATTGCTGACGAATCCATTTTTGATAGTTTTCCTATTAGTCCTTCTTGGCAATGGAATGACATTGGTAATTATTATGCAACAGGAGCTTGGGGAATCAATATTAATGACAACCTATATACAGCTTTTTTTGGTGATCGAAAAAAAGTAGGAGATCAACCAATTTTAAAAGGTACAAATCCTGTCATACCAGGAATGAGTATTTCTAATGAATTGACATTAGATAGTGCTGGAACGGAAGATCAAGCTTATGTATTTGGAGGTCCATACAATTTCAAAAAGCGGATTGTCGGTACTATACCGGTTGGCAAAGGCAGTTTTTCGATAAGAGGAGCTATTCCAGACCCACCATTGTTTTTTGCACAATCAATTGCAACTTCCCTCAAAAGAAATGGAATAAAAACAGGTGGAGCAGAATCACAATATCATTCAAAACATAAAAAGAGGAATACAATAATTACTATTAATTCTCCAAAATTTGGTGAAATTGTTAGAGAATGTCTCTTTAAAAGTAATAACTTATATTGTGAAAGTATTTTGAAAACCATGGCATATGATAAATATAAGCAAGGTACTGGGGGATATGGAATAAAAATGATATTTGATCTCATGGCAAAGTTAGGATTAGATGCTAATAGTTTACATATGGAAGACGGTAGTGGATTGTCAGTCAGGAATGGAGTTAGCCCTATGTTGTTAGCAAAGTTTGTGGGAGAATATGGCAATAAATTTGATCAAATTAAGATAGCAGACTATTTGCCAAAAATGGGTAGACAAGGAACAGTTAGAGGTCTTAATATAAAAGGAGATGTATGGGGTAAAAGTGGATCAATGCATGACATTCAATGTTTTACAGGTATTATTGAAGATAAGAACGGATATGCGTACAGTTATTCAATAATGGTCAATAGGTTTGATATAGAGCAGTCATCAATGGTAACTAAATTAACAAAAATTTTAAACCTAATTTCGAAGCGATTGTAGTATTCGGAATATTCACTATTTTATAAAACAAACATTCTAAAAATATTTATATTTGATTTTTATTAGCACAAGTAGTTAGGAAACGTAAGAGAAATGGAAGAAAAAACATTAATATTAAGTCATAAACAGATCAATCAAAAGATCAAAAGAGTGGCTATAGAGATTTTGGAGAATAACTATACAGAAAAAACATTAATTCTGGCAGGAATCAATAATAACGGTTTTGGATTTGCTAAACAATTGACGAAGGCTTTGCAAAAGATTACAGATATCGAAATAAAACTTGCAAGAATAAGCTTAAATCCTGCTAAACCAATTAGTACAGATGTCCAAATTGATATGCCTGAATCAGATTTTAAAAACAAAGTAGTAATCATTGTTGATGATGTCGCCAATACTGGTAGGACTATATTTTTTGCATTTAAACCATTTTTAGATATTATAGCTAAGAAAGTTGAAGTTGCAGTATTAGTGGACCGGAAGCACAAATCATTTCCAATAAAAGTGGATTATTATGGTCTATCTTTAGCGACAACTCTAAAAGAGAATATTGTGGTACAGATAAAAGATGCTAGAAGTATGGAAGTTTACTTAGCTTAGATACTTTATTACAAAAAATGATCTTCTATATAAAGTTTAATTAAAGGAAAATAAAAATGAAAAATTATCTATTATTACTGTTTTTGGCACTTGCCAGTATTGCTATCGGGCAATTACCCAATACAGACCTTTACATGCTGACAATAAAAAACAATGGACAAAAAATTAAACTTGTAGATCCAATTTATATTAGTGGTTTTAATCCAGATGGCTATAATAATCAGCCAGCATTTAATAATCCTCGGGAGTTATATCTTACTACTGACTTATATGACAAGACGTTTACTGATTTTATTAAACTTGATTTTATGCAAGAGAAATATTATCGAGTAACTGATACTAAAGGGATAAGTGAATATAGTCCTACACCCAAAGCAGTACCAAGATACTTTAGTGCAGTAAGAGTAGAAGCAGATAAAACAACTCAGTCATTGTGGCTATACCCTAAAGATCATAGCAATGGAGGTAAACGGGTGTTGTCAGATTATGATAATATTGGATACCACTGCTGGCTTACAGAAACGGAAGTTGCATTGTTTGTGTTAGGAGAAACGATGGATTTAGTTGTTGCAAATATTGAAAGTGGAAAAACACGTAATATATTAAAAAACGTAGGAAGGTGTTTTCGTCAAAATAGAGATGGAGCATTAATATTTATCCATAAAGTCAATAAAGATGTGTGGTATTTAAAGTCATATAGTCCTGAGACACAGAAAACGGCGACAATAATGGCAACTAGGCCTGGAAGCGAAGATTTTGAATTGATCTCTGATGGAACGATATTAATGGGAGAGGGTAGTAAGATATATTCAGTCAATCCGAATGGAGGAAAACACTGGACTGAAGTCGTAAACTTAGAGCAATATGGTATAAATACTATCACAAGAATGGCAACAAGTCGAAACCGATTAGTAATAGTTGATAAAGTTGGGGAGTGATATATTTTGCAAAAACGACAGAAAAGTTTACAAATCATATGATAAATACAAAGAAAACTGATGTACCCAAGTTTTAATTGAACCTTCGCCACTAAAAGTAAATATATTGTCTAAATTAATATTAGAAATGTCGGTCAGTGGCTTACCTCCAGTTTTGAATCCAAATCCGTAATCAAAACCTACACTGAATTTAGAATCTCTATAATCATATGCACCACCAGTAGACAGGTGATAAATATTCGGTGTGCTGGCAAGAAAAGATATCCCTTCACCTAATTCGAATTTACTTTCCGGGCTAAAATCGGTTCTGAAGCCGTAAAACCAAGTATATTTTTCATTAAAGCTTCTTTCAATTCCAATTGCTATATTGAAAACTTGATTATTTGCATGTTTTACATTAATATTTTCCAATTGAGGATTTTGAGATTGACCGTCAAAAGGATCGTCAGAATCATTGATAAGATTGTACTTTTTTACTTTATTGAAATATTCTGCCGAAATAGACAGAAAACTACCTTCTATTGGAATTTCAAGTCCTAATCCAACAGACCAAGGTGTTGAGTATTCAGAAATTTTTGTGGATTGGTCATTTGATGACGCAGTATTAGGCTTGTCAGTAAATATTTTTTGATAGTCATATGCATAATCAGCATCTTTTGTAATTGCTCCATAAGTTGCCGTTGTTAATGTTGCGCCTACTTTTATACCAAATGGTTGCCAACATAATCCAAACTTTGTCAAAACGCCACTACTTACAGAATATCCATATTCAAAATCTGATCTCCAACCAGCGATTAGATTTTCGGGATTATTCTTATTTAGTATTTCTTTTCTAAAATTAAGAGAAACACGTTCTCCTCGCCAAGTAGAAAACTGTGTCAATCCGATTGATAGTTTTTCGTGTAGTCTAAATGAAACACCTAAGCCAACCCATGTCTCACTTAAATTTCTTCGAAAATCTACATCTCCTAAAAATATTTGATCTGATTGACCCTCTACAGATTTTACAACTCTATCTTCCAATGAGATATTAGATTTGAATCGTGAGAATGTAGTCAATCCAACAGTAATTTTATTTGTTCCAAAAGGTCTAAACATTGCCGCTACTAAACCTGGTGCAAGATCAATACCTCTATCTTTAAAAGAAGTATTCTGTCCTAAAAAATCATCTGTTTTAAATATTGCATAAACTGGTGATATTAATGATACCGAAATACCAAATTCCTCTGTTAATCCTAATGCTCCAGGATTATAAAATATAGCGGTTTCGTCCTCTACAGAAGCAATTACAGCTCCATTTAGCAACTGTCCCTTTGCACCATATTGATGAGACCAATAGTGTGAACTAACTTGACAAAAAGACAAGGAAGTCCAGAAAATACTAATTATTGAAAGAATAATATGTGCTTTCATGTTTACAAAAATTATTTTATTGGTCAGTATTAATATAAAGTGGCACTATGTTGATTTGAGTGGGTAAGGTAAAAAAAATATTATAGTTAGTATATTTAAACATTGGAAAACACTTATATAATGATATAACGTTAGGTGACTGCTCGGCAGTCATTATAAAACCGATCATTTTTTATGAGAGATTCAGAAAATACGCTCTACTGTCGGTATTAATCGATATTAATATGGATAACGTTTGATGAATATAAAGCAGTCCAACTTGACTACAGAGTAGTTCGATAATATTTCAAAGTATAGTTTTGTCTAAAAACATGGTAATCATTGTATAGGAATTCGTTTAGATAACTCTCTTTTTTTATTCTTTAATCGGACACCAATAGTTTTCTTTCTAAAAAGAGTACTCATTTGATTTTAGCCATTCAATTGGCTGTACGAATAAATTTTATCATAATGATTAGTTAATTTCTTTGATTATATGTCTAGGTCCATTAAATTTACGTTTTGAAATTTATAAGCAATTTTATGATAAAGAATATAACGACAATTATTTTGTCATTAATAATAGTGATGGGTATTGATGCTCAATCAGCACATAAGCTTTTGAGACTTGGAGATAGTCACTATGAAAACGGGCAATATACTGAGGCCGAAAATGCTTATCGGAAAGCTGCGGAAAAAGAAAAATCATCTAAATCTGCTTATAATCTCGGAAATGCACTTTATAATCAAGAAAGATTTGATGAAGCATTGAATCAATACCAAAGCAGTATTGCTAGCACAAGTGATCCAGAAGTCTTGTCAAATTCCTATTATAATCTTGGAAATACATACTTTAAAAATGAAAAACTGGCAGAAAGTATTGAAGCTTATAAAAATGCTTTGAGAAATTTACCCGAAAATAATGATGCAAAAGAAAACTTATTGAGAGCCAAAATGATGTTAAAGCAACAACAACAGCAACAGCAGCAACAACAAAGTCAAGAAAACGACAAAGACAAAGACGAGAATAAAGAAGAGCAACAACAACAGCAAGATCAAGAAAATAAGGAAAAAAACGAAGACGAGAATAAAGACGATAAGCAAGATCAACAGCAAAACCAGGAAGAAGATCAAAATCAAGAACAACAAGAAAAGGAACAACAAGAAAATTCCGAGAAAAAAGATCTTGATAAAGAAGATGCAAGAAAACTTCTTGAAATTATAGACAATGAAGAGCAAAAGGTTCAAGAAAAAATGCGAAAAATGAAATCGTCTTCTAGAAAACCTAAAAAAGATTGGTAACAAACGCTCTTAAATAGGATGTAGTTATACAATTGAGTAGTTTTAAACTCTGACTAAAAAACTTATTGCTATTATCTTACAATCCTTACTTAATCCAATTATTATCAATTGGATAATTACTATTTTTTGTTTGATTCAATAATTTTCATTATTTCTTCATCTGATTTGTCAATATTATCAAGTAAAAACTTTACATCGTCTACTAAAGGACTTGATGAATATTTTTTTAAGAAGTCTTGATAGACAACTCTTGCCATTTCTTTATTATTCATTTCGTTTTCTAACATAAAACCTTTGAGAAAAACTACAGTAGGAGTTTTCGCATAATTAGGATATTTGCTTTCTATCCAATCGTAGATACTTAATGCTTTTGGATAAGTTTTTAATGTCCTTGCCATTTCTGATGCTCTGTATAAGTATTCTGGAGCTTTTTCACTTGTAGGGTTCCCCATTACGTATGCTTCACAGGCATCAACGTATTGTTGAGTTGCAATTTTATTTATACCATGTTTGTCAGGATCAACAAATACTTTTTCTGCTAATCCTTTAATATATTTATCAAAATCAGCAATTTTGTTCTTCTGTTTTTTTTGTAAGGTTTCAGCAAATTCACCATTCGGATATTTGGATAGATAAGACTCGATAAGAATATCACCTGGAATTGTTTGTCCAACATCTTGAAGTGCCGAAGCCAACTTTGCAATATTTGTAGCTGTATTTGTCTTGGGATATTCTTTTAGTAAGGCCATCAAAAAACCGATTGCAGAAGATCCCATTTTATTTGTTTCGGCGACCTCTAAGCCTTTGGATAAATATTTTTCAATTTCCGCTTTGTCAGTAGTCATTGAGAGTGCTTTTCTAGTTTCTGCCATGAATTTTTGAATCGTAGTTTTATTCGGATCCGAAGTAATAGCAGATAATGCAATCTGATAACTGTTATTAGTTGTATTATTTACTTGAGCAGTATCTACTGACGTTGTCTCTTGCTTACAAGAAGACAATAAAAAAAGAAAGCTAAGGGCTAATATTATTTGTCTCATGAATGTTTTCTAAATGATTATTAATACAAATGTAATATGTTTTCAATATAATAGCTGCTTTTTTTAAAATAACAATTACCATGTTTATTTTCCTCTTTCTTGCCACATCAAAAATGCTTTTAAAAACATTTCAATATCTCCGTCTAATACTTTGTCCGGATTTCTAGTCTCTGCCTTTGTTCTATGATCTTTCACTCTTCGATCATCAAGCACATAAGAACGTATTTGGGATCCCCATTCATTTTTCATTTTCCCAGACTCAATCTTATCCTTCTCTGCTCTTTTCTTTTGTAATTCTACTTCGTACAGTCTTGACTTAAGCATAACAAGAGCCTGTTCTCTATTTTGATGTTGTGATCTTCCTTCTTGACATTCTGCTGTTATACCAGTAGGTAGGTGTCTTACTCTTACGGCAGATTCAGTTTTATTGACATGTTGACCTCCTGCCCCACTTGCTCTAAATGTATCCCATTCTATTTCAGCAGGATTAATTTCAATTTCGATAGTATTGTCGATTAATGGATGTATAAATACAGATGCAAAAGAAGTCATACGTTTCCCTTGTGAATTATATGGACTCACTCTCACCAACCTATGTACACCATTTTCGCCTTGTAACAAACCATAGGCATATTCGCCTTGAATTTCTATTTCGACACTTTTGATACCTGCTACATCACCATCTGTACGATTGAGTTGTTTTATTTTCATCCCTGCACTCTCTGCCCACATAAGATACATACGATACAGCATACTTACCCAATCACATGCTTCAGTGCCACCAGCTCCAGCATTGATCTGTAACAAACAAGACAATTCGTCTTCTTCCTTATTAAGCGTAGACCTAAATTCTACATCTTCAATTATAGCTAATGCCTCGTTATATTTGGCATCAACTTCTTCCTCTGTTACCTCATCCATTTTCTGGAATTCTAATAACACTTCAGCATCATCTACAACTTCCTTAATCTTATTAAATTTTGCAACCCAATTTTTATGAAGTTTCAATTCTTTTAATAGCACCTCTGCTTTTTTAGGATTGTCCCATAGATTGGGATCCATACTTAATTGTTCTTTTTCTTCAATTTCTCTTAGTCTATGATCAACGTCAAAGATACCCCCTGATGGTTGTCAATCGTTTCTTCAACTCACTCAGTTGATCTGAAGTCATATTGCCCTCTTTTAATAATTACAAATAATAGTATCTGACTATTCTATCTAAATAATATAAAAAATACTTTTACCTACTTAACTTCTAATAACTCTACATAAAACACCAAATCACTTTTTGCAGGTATAGATGGAGGACTTCCTGCTTCACCATAGGCTAAGTCATAAGGTAAAAACAAAGTAGCTTTACCCCCTTCTTTCATCAATGGTACACCTAAGTCCCATCCTTTAATAACTTGACCTTGCCCTACAGCAAAAGAAAATGGTTGACCTCTTTTAAAACTATTATCAAACATAGTTCCATCCATCAATGTACCATAATAGTGTACTGATGCTTTCATACCTGACGCTGCTTGTTTGCCAGTTCCTTCTTCATGGACAACATACTTTAACCCTTCTTCTGTTGTTTTGATATCCAATGTGCCTTTTTTATAATCACTAATAGTAGCTGCAATTTGTTTTTCTATATCTGTTACTCTCGCTCTAGTTATTTCTGCTTTTGCTTCATGCTCCAATCTCTTAGCTTCCATATCTGCATTGTAATCAACTTCTGATTTTGTATCTACAATGTCAATTATATATTGGATGTATTCAAGATCTTTTAATTGCGGATTGTTTTTACCATTAGGAATAGAATCTATAGGCATATTCATAGTTACCTTATCATTCACATTCATTTTAGCAAATATTTCTAAAATTGGATTTCCTTTTGCTATTTCAGAATCAGGTGCAGGTACTTTCATAGACGGAAGGTTATCTGGATCATTATCTTCTTGAAGAACTTTACCATCACTCCCTACAATTTTCATTTTAAAGTAAACGTAATCATCTACACCTACTTTTTTAGTACCGTTTTTTTCGTGTGTATAAGTATATCCGTTAGATGTCATAAGTTCCTTATTAGTTTGTGATCCACATGATACTAATATAAGTATTGCACATCCGTAAATTAAATTTTTCATTTAAACTATTTTTATTATTGATATTGTTAATGTATCTGATATAATAACCATATTAAACATTAACGTATAAATTAATTCTATATAATGTTTTTCGGTAAATAATCTGGAAGTATTCTTTTAAATCTAGAAATCACATCATTTAATGGCGCATAAAGAGCTCCACCAGATGCATTTTTATGACCACCTCCTTTAAAATGTTTGGAAGCTATTGCTTGTACAGAAATATCACCTTTACTTCGAAGAGATATTTTAACAATTGTTGGTTGTTCTGTAATAAGCGCCGCAACATTCACATTTTTGATCATTAGCATATAGTTGACTATTCCTTCTGTGTCCCCTCGTTGGATATCAAAAGTGATGTAATCTTCTTTAGTAAGATATATCAACCCTGCACCATATTCTTCTATAATTTCCATTCTATTGGCGAGACAATGACCAAGTAACATCAATACTTTTGGCTTAGCACTATTATGTATTTTATCTTGAATATAATAGTCGTCTACACCTACTGCCTTTAATTTTGACGCTACAGTGTATGTATTGGCTCGAGTATTATATTTAAAAGAACCAGTATCTGTTATTAATCCTGTAAATAAGCACTCACCGATTTTGTTATCTACATATTGAGCATCTCCCATGTCATCTATAAATGTATAGACTAATTCACATGTCGAACTTGCTTCGGTATCAGAAAACATAAAGTCAACAAATGGTTCAGGATCCAAATGGTGATCGATCAATACTTTTTTTGCTTTCGAATCATTAATTACAGGACCTAACTTATCTACTCTATCCAAACCATTAAAATCTAAGCAAAATATACAGTCCGCTTTTTTTAATGCTTCTCTAGCTATGTCATGCTTAAGATCAAATACAATAACGTCATAAAAGTGGGGTAGATAAGAAAACGTATTTGGGCTTTCACTCGGCATTACTACTTTTACAGAATGTCCTTTTTTTTCCAAGTAAATTCTAAGTCCTAATGACGATCCTAATGCGTCACCATCAGGGTTTCGATGCGCAATAATTGTAATATCACGCGGAATAGAAAGAAAGGATTTTAATCGTGTAATGTCTTCGTTTATCATAATAAGTGCGAATTTCCCAAAAAACCTTTAAAAACCAACAATAGAACAACTTTATTTTCAATTAAATTAGATATTTATTAATTGCCTACTTTATTTATATTTTGTTTTTTTATAAAACTAACAATATTGCTTTTTTAAATTTTGTTTTAAAATCACTAATATTATAACTGATAATATTCATATACAGCTATTCAAATATTACGATTTTTTTAAATATATTACTAATTACATTTTTTTTATAAGATAAGATTACTAATTTTGTAGTATAATGATGTGCCTATGCATATATATTACATAGTTTAATCCTTGATTTGTAATTTGTTAGTTTTTAATACTAACTAACAATAATATAGTGAAGGAATAAATTATTATCAAATAAGAAAATTTATATAATGAAAAAAGTAGCATTAATTCTATTTATTGCATTTTTTGTAAGTTCATCAATTCAACTCAATGCACAAAATGAAAAGTATCCATTAGGTATTACTTTCAAAGCGCTATTGATGGATTACCAATCTCAAAATGGAGGAAGCTTTGGAAACCTTAATGATTACCACCATGGTTTTGAAGTAGCATTCAGCAAAAACTTACAGGATAGATTAAACCTTGTAATACCATTAAAAGTAGGAGTTGTTAACGCTACGGCCTATGACCCTAATAGATTTGATCAAGGACGTTGTCTACACAAAACTGTATATGGACTGGATGCTCTATTACAATATCAATTTTACAAAGAAGAAAAACAAGTAGTTCCTTTCGTAAAAGGAGGATTAGGCTTAGTGAGTGAAAAAGGTGGAGATCTAAATCTACAAGTTCCATTAGGAGGTGGAGTGCAAATAAAAATTGCTCCAAATGCTTATGCGATTATAGAAAGTGAGTATAGAATTTCATTTTCTGAAAACAGAAACAACTTACATCATGGGTTAGGCTTTGTCTATCTTATTGGTGATGGATTGCCAGTCAAGAAGGAAATAAAGGAAATCAAACTAGATACTGATGGTGATGGTGTATTTGATGAAGTGGATTTATGTCCTGACATTATTGGTTTGGCTGTTCTTAATGGATGTCCAGATACTGATGGTGATGGGATTGCTGACCACTTGGATAGTTGTCCAACCATATTTGGTTTAGAGGCATTTAAGGGCTGTCCAGATACTGATGGTGATGGCATTGTTGATAGTGAAGATAATTGTCCTAAGATAGCTGGAACTATTGATAATAAAGGTTGTCCAAATAGTGATAGAGATAATGATGGGGTACTCGATAGTGAAGATAGATGTCCAGATCTTGCTGGTATTGCTGCCAATGGTGGATGCCCAGGTGGTGATAGGGATAATGATGGAATATCAGATAATGTAGATGCATGTCCTGATGTTTGGGGTGCTATATCTGCTAATGGTTGTCCGGATAGAGATGGCGATGGTATAACAGATACGAAAGATA
>JAZGFO010000201.1:0-3531 GCA_036479655.1 Saprospiraceae bacterium | reverse complement strand
AACCCACTGTATTTCGTTCTCTTGATTGGAGAACCTTCAAATATACTGTCAAAAACTTCTTCTGTTAGTTCTTCCCAGTCTTTCTTTTTCATAGACACTAATTTTGGATTAGGAACAAATTTTTCTTCATTATGTGGTATTGAAAACCTATTCCAAGGACATACTTGTTGGCAAATATCGCAACCAAACATCCAATTGTCCATCTTGCCTTTATATTCCTCAGGAATACTATTTTTTGACTCTATTGTTAAGAATGATATACACTTACTTCCATCCATTAGGTAGCCGTTTGGACTTATAGCATCGGTGGGGCAAGCTTCTATACACCTAGTGCATGTGCCACAATGATCCTTGATAGCATGATCATATTCTAAATCCAAGTCACAGATAATCTCGCAAAGAAAAAAATAGGAACCCTTTTTAGGATTGACCAACAAAGTATGTTTGCCTATCCAACCTAACCCTGATCGTTTTGCCCATTCACGCTCCATCACAGGAGCACTATCTACAAAAAACCTTCCTTCTATTTTTCCAAATTGGTCTTCCATCCACCTGTACAAATGCTTCAATTTCTTCTTAACAACTTTGTGATAATCCTTACCGTACGCATACATTGCTATTTTTGATTCTCCCTCTTCACTTATTTTTGTTTCACTATAGTAATTGTACATCAGACTAATCACTGACTTAGACCCAAGCACAAGTTTTGTAGGATCTACTCTTTTGTCAAAATGGTTTTCCATATAACTCATTTCTCCATGAAACCCTTTATTTAACCATTTTTCAAGGTTTACAGCTTCTTGTTTCATGTGTTCTGCCTTGGCTATTGCAATGCCCATAAACCCCATTTCTAAAGCTTTCTTTTTTAGACTTGTTGTGATATGTTTTTTATCAAGCATCTAATTATACTTCTTTAAATTGAATTTCGTAAAGTGCTCTATAACGACCATTTTCAATCTTTAGCAACTCAGTATGACTCCCAATTTCTACAATCCTACCTTTATCCATAACCATAATTTTATCGGCACTTCTTATGGTAGATAGTCTATGTGCTATTATTATAGAAGTACGTTTCTCGATTAGTTTTTCAATCGCATATTGAATTATTGCCTCCGTTTCTGTATCAATAGAACTTGTGGCTTCGTCAAGAATTAATATATCTGGATCAAATACCAAAGCTCTAACAAATGATATCAATTGACGCTGCCCTACAGACAGGTTGTTACCCCGTTCCATTACTACCTGATTATATCCATCGGGCATATTTTCAATAAATACATCTGCACCAATTGCCTTTGCTGCTTCACGTACTTTTTCTATTGATATGCTATCATCTTTTAAGGTGATATTATCAAACACATTTCCATTAAACAAAAACACATCTTGCAACACTATTGATATTCTACTTCTAAGGTTCCTCAGTTCATATTCTCTGATATTAGTACCATCAATCGTTATTGATCCTTTTTGGATTTCATAGAATCTATTAAGGATATTGATAATTGTGCTTTTTCCTGATCCAGTGCTCCCTACAATAGCAAGAGTTTCTCCAGCATTTATTGTAAAAGATATATCATTCAATACATAATTAATATCATCATAGGCAAATGACACATTTTCAAATTTGATGTCTCCTTGAAGGTGGTTTATTTCTTTTGTTCCAATATTTGATATATGATCATTACCATCCATTATTTTTTTTACTCGTTCTGCAGCAACTAATCCCATTTGTAAAGAATTAAACTTATCAGCCAATTGTCTAACAGGCCTAAACATGAGATTTAAATATATAGGGAAAGAAACCAATGCACCAAATGACACTTCAGCACTTAGATAAGCACGAGCACCCAACCATATCATTAATGCCAATGCTACAGCAGATATTAACTCTACGACCGGAAAAAAAACTGCATAGTAAAAAACAGAATCTAAATTTGCCCCAGTATAAGCTCGGTTTATTTCTTTAAATTTATTCGCTTCTTGCTCTTCTGCATTAAATATCTGAACTACCTTCATACCAGAAATGCGCTCTTGTAAAAAAGCATTCATTTTGCTAATTTGTTTTCTTACTTTTTGGAAAGACACTTTTACTTTTTCTTTAAATATATAAGACGCGATGATCAAAAATGGTAGGGTCAATAAACAGATAAGTGTCAATCTCCAACTGGTATAAAACATAATGCCAATTACAGCAATAAGTCCAAGAATATCAGCTATTATTGTAAGTACTCCTTGTTCGAATACGTTATTAATTGCTTGAATATCACTTACAGTACGAGTAGTTGCTGTTCCGATTGGAGTTTGATCAAAATACCTTAGTTTAAAGGATGTTATTTTTTCATACACGGCTATTCTCAAATCTCTAATCACAGATTGTCCTAATAATGCTGAATTATAAATAAATATATACCTTAAAAATGCATAAAACAATACAAAGCCAACAAATATAAACACCATCATTTTTAACCCCGACAAGTTATTGACCATAATATAATCATCTACCATAATCTTAATAAGATAAGGTCTTATCGTGCCGACAGGAGCCATCACTATAGCAGTAAACATTAAGCCTATAAATAAGGATTTGTACGGACGTGTCTTTCCCAACACCCATTTAAGTAGTTGTATATCAAAATCTTTTTTCTGTGTTTTTTTTGACTGCATAATAATTTAACAAACGTAAAATCAAATATATAGTTTTTAAAATTTGTTTTTTAGATAAAATACTGTTTAACTCTAATGCATCCCTCTTCTTCAATTTATATTATTCACTCCATACTTTACAGCCTTCGGTACAGTTAGTACATATTTTAATCTGATCTCTTCCATTAAGTAGCAATTTTCTAAATTTTTGATAGTCCTCACCATGCCAAATATCTTTAAATCGTTGATTTTTAAGATTGCCAAGTCGATGATCAGCATCTTTATCAAAACAGCAAGGAAGTACTAAGCCGTCCCAACTAATAACACAAGCGTGCCACAATTTCCAACAATGATCGAGCATTTCATTTTTCACTCGATAAGTACCATCATCATTTTTATGATATCGAGCGTATTTTTCTATCGTAGGTATTAAAGGATTACCATTTTCATAGTCATAAACTTGTGCTGTTTTTAATTTTACCTCATCGACACCTATTTCTTTTGCCAATTTATAGATATCTGGAATTTGGTGTTCGTTGGGCTTTACGACCAAAAACTGGAAAATAATATGAGGCGTGCTAGAATTCAATTTCTTTTTCCATTTTACAATATTTCGAGCACCTGATAATACATTTTCAAGATTGCCTTCTTTACGATAGTTTTCGTATACCTCTTGTGTAGTACCATCAACAGATATTATCAATCTGCTCAGACCTGATTCTATCGTTTTTTTTGCATTCTTATCATTAAGAAAATGTCCATTAGTGGAGGTAATTGTATAAATACCTTTTTTATTGGCATAAGATACCATATCAAGAAAATCTGGATTAATATATGGTTCTCCTTGAAAATAAAAAATCAAATAGATTAGCTCCTTGTATAATTCAT
>JAZGFO010000200.1:0-13768 GCA_036479655.1 Saprospiraceae bacterium | reverse complement strand
GTTTTTTACAAATGCTTGGTTAAGCAAAGTATTTTCTTTGAAAAATTTATTCAATTTTCCTGTTGCAATTCGCTCTAATAATTCTTCAGGCTTGCCTTCTTGTTTTGCAATATCCATACCTATTTCGATTTCTTTTTCTATTTTTTCAGCAGAAATTCCATCTTTATCAACAGCAAGAGGACTCATAGCTGCTACTTGCATAGCAACATCTTTACCTGCATCGACAAAATTATCAGAAGCTTTGTTGAATGCTACGATTACACCTGCTCTGTTACCCATATGGATATAAGGCACTACCATAGCAGCTTCTATTCTTTGGTAATCAGCAAGTTCTACTTTTTCACCAATAACACCTGTTTGCTCGATAATTTTTTCTCCTAAAGAAATACCACCAAAATCAAGTGCTAACAATTCTTCTTTTGTTTTAGGAAAAGATGAAAGCGCTAAATCAGCAATTTTTTGAGTCATCTCAACAAATTCACTATTTTTAGAAACAAAATCAGTTTCACAACTCAATCTTACTACTACTCCTTTACTCTTATCGTCAGATACTATTGCTAATACTACACCTTCTTTAGCTTCTCTATCTGCTCTTTTTGCAGATAATTTTTGGCCTTTCTTTCTTAAAAACTCAACAGCACCTTCAAAGTCACCATTGGATTCTACTAATGCTTTTTTGCAGTCCATCATTCCTGCACCTGTCATATCTCTAAGCTTCTTAACATCAGAAGCTGATATTTTTACATCACTCATACTATAAAGTATTTTTATTTATTCTTAAATTAAAAAAATTGATCAAAAAGTAATTATTCTCTCTATGCAGAGAAAATTAAGCCCCAGCTGATTCAGCTTTTGCACTTTTTCTTTCTTCCAAACCTTCTTTGATCATACCGGCAAGATAATCACAAATTACTTTTATTGATTTGGCAGCATCATCATTTGCAGGTATTGCAAAATCAACTTTACCAGGATCAGAATTGGTGTCAACCATTGCAAAAGTTTGAAGACCAAGTTTTTTGGCTTCAGCTATTGCTATATGCTCATGAAAAATATCTACAACAAATACTGCTTGAGGCAATCTGTTGATATTAGCTATACCACCAAGTACTTTTTCAAGTTTATTCCTTTCTCTTGTTAGCGTCAGTCTTTCTCTTTTGGTAATGCTTGATAAACTACCATCTGCTAACATCTTATCGATATTATTCATCTTCTTTACAGATTTTCTAATCGTAGAGAAGTTAGTCATCATTCCTCCTAACCACCTTTCGGTAACATAAGGCATGTTTACTGACCTAGCTGATTCGGCAACTATATCTTTTGCTTGTTTTTTTGTGGCAACAAAAAGGATCTTTTTTCCAGATTTTGCCATTTGTTTCATTACTTTACCGGTAGTTTCAAGATTCTTAGCTGTTTTGTTAAGATCTATAATGTGTATACCTTTTCTTTCCATAAAAATATTTGAAATCATCTTAGGATTCCATTTTCTTTTCATGTGTCCGTAGTGTACGCCGGCGTCTAATAATTCTTTATATGTAGGTAACTGAGTGCTCATTTCTGTATAAATTAATAATTGATAATAAAATAAAGATTAACGTTTTGAGAATTGGAAGCTCTTTCTTGCTTTTGGCTTACCAAACTTCTTACGCTCAACCACTCTAGCATCCCTTGTAAGGAATTTCTTCGCTTTTAATGGTGGTTTAAATTCTTCATTTACTTTTACTAGTGATCTTGATATTCCAAGTCTGATAGCTTCCGCTTGACCTTTATATCCTCCACCATTTACATTAACTTTCACATCATATACAGATGCTACTTCTACGGTTGCCAAAGGCTCCAAAACTTTCATTTGAATATCAGCCATTGGAAAGTAATCTTTAAGATCTTTTCCATTGATTGTAATTTGTCCCGAACCTTCAAAAAGGTAAACTCTAGCTACTGAAGCTTTTCTTCTACCTACGCTATTTATCATTTCCATATGTTATTAAAATTTAAATTCTTCAGGCTGTTGAGCTACATGTGGGTGCTCACTACCTTCATATAAGAATAGTTTTTTGATCATTGCTCTTCCCAATTTGTTTTTTGGTAGCATTCCTCTTACAGCTTTTTCCAAAACCTCAAACGGTTTCTTATCCATTAATTCTTGAGCTGTAGTTGCTTTTTGACCACCTGGGTAACCGCTATAACGCAAGTATACTTTGTCAGCCATTTTATTGCCGGTAAATCTTATCTTGTCTGCATTCAATACGATTACATAATCACCAGTATCCACATGTGGAGTATATGATGGCTTATGTTTTCCTCTGAGTACTGTAGCAATACGTGTAGCTATTCTACCTACAATTTCACCTTCAGCATCGATTACATACCATTTCTGGTCAACCGTTTGGGCATTCGCCGATACTGTTTTGTAACTTAGTGTATCCACTTGTTTAGTATTTCATTATTTAATAATAATCGCTTCATTTCTTAAGCGGGTGCAAAAGTAGTACAATATTTATTGTTTTCCAACCTTTTTGACTAAAAAACATCACTCACCATCCATAATCAATTGATAATCAGTAAAATTATTGCACCAAATATAATTTTATCGCATTTATTTAGATGAATTATTTAGAAATTAGAGCTCTTTTTGACTGCTCAATACATCATTTACTATTATGCTAATTATAAATCTAACGTTGAGACATTCGTGACTTATATCCAATCTATCTTAATGAAATTATTAAGATAGTATTTCGACCAACTTTTTTAATCCTTCCGTTTTAAAAATTAGCTTTTCTGTTTTATCTATCTCATTATACATCCAACCTGTTGGAACATCGTAGAAAACTGGTAAAAGTTCTTTGAAAAATATTGATTTTTCATCTGCCTTTTTTAATTCCACATACAATATGATTGCATTTTCTGGTGCACTAGTTCTACGGGAATCCTTATTTCCATAATTGTTTAAAAAATCATTTTTACTTACCCCCTTGCTATTTCACTATGTGCCTCAAAATTATAACCCCACCAATAATAAAATTCATTGATATCTTTGGATACATTTACTACTCCGGATTTCGAAATAATTACTTTCAACTCTTCCCCTTCTTTATCAATTCGTAAATTACCATTTAATGAATTTGCGAACAATAGTATAGTGTCTATTAATATAGCAACTCCAATTATCAATAACCCTGACCATTCATTAAAAATATCAAGGCGCAAAAACGATCTAAACAAAACAAATCCTATAATTCCTCCACTAAATATAAAGTGAGGGAAATCAATTCTTTGACCAAAATCTATTTTTGAATTGAAAATTGTCATTTATTATTCATACCTATAGTGTATTGTACTTTATAATATCGAAAATATTACTCACAAACTTTTATGTTCTTTACGCTTTCACTTGCCTAACGCTAATCTCATAAATGACATCTGAGTTATTAACAATAACTATTTTAATAGCAAAACTCCCAAATGTCGTTTTGAATTTTCATTCGAAACCGAAATATATGCATTCGCTTAGAGAATACCTTCTGATTGGCATGGTGGTTATCCCTTCAGGGAGTTTCTACATTATTCCTCCTCCGAATTAAAATTAGTTTTAATTTTATCTACTTCTTTTTCGATTTTATCTGTAACATTTTTCACATTGTCAGTTACATCTTCTATAACATCCTCAACTTTAGACACTAGCGAATCTAAAATCGACCCATTATTTGAGTCAGAATTATCACCACCTTTTAATGAATCTACTGCATTCTCTATTTTATCCTCTACAACTTCTGATGCTGCCTTTACTGTATCTGCAACATCCTCAAGTGCTTCTCCTACAGTACTCACTATTGCTCCCAAAAGTGTGTCCGATTTAGTGCTTGACTTATCTTTTTTAACAGTATCTTTTTCATTACTTTTAGGATCAACAAATGAGTCAATTGTTTTTTCAACTTTATCACCTACTACTTCTGACACTGCTACTACAGTATCTACTACTCCTCCTATCGCCTCACCCACTGTTTCGGAAATAGCACCTAACAATGTATCTTCCTTTGGAGATTTTTCTTTGACATTCTGTTTTACCGATTTCTCCTTATTCGCCTTTAACGATTTTTTACCCTCAGCTATTTTTGCAGCTGCTTGAGTGAGAGATTCAGCATTTTTGTCTAATGCTTCAGCAGATTTTTTTACTTCAGCGGCAATTTTTGCTTCAGCATTTGCTTTTGCCGTATCCATTTTCTTCCTTCTTTCTTCTTTTTCTGTCTCCTTCTTTATTTTTTGTTCTAGTTCCGTCCGTGTCTTATACATATCAGCCAACTTAACACCTTTTGAATTAACCCTTTCTTCTATCATATTAGCTTTGGCTTGTCTAATCTGCATTTCGAGTTGTCCATCTGTAGTTGCAATTTTTCTACTTTGAAATTTTAAATCATCTTTATCTCTGGAGATTGATCTTTCCATTTTAGTGATTGCACTTATCAATCCATCATATCTTCTTTGGTGACGACTTATAGCAGAAGCTCCTGTACCTTGCTGAGAGCCAAACCTTTTTTCTTTCACTACTTTGAATGATTTGTCCATTCTCTCCCAAACTACATCTCTATCTTTTCTAGTAAACTTCTTACCTCTTAGTGAATTTTGCAATTGTTTCAATTGCTCAAAAATTGGTTTAAGACCTAATCCTTTTTCAATTTTAGATTCAATGTCATCCAATTCAGTCATGCAAGATGCTTTATGTTTTGACGACACCTCTTCAAACTCTTTTTCCAATTTCTTTTTTAGACCTTTCAATTGCTCAAAAAGTTTATTGGTTTTATTTTTTAAATTTGACGCATGCTCTCTAAATAGATTTTTCTCTATAACTTGTTCTTGCACCTTTGACCAAAACGTTTTCATTTCATTCCACACTTTATTATCAAAATCGATAAGCCCTTCAACCTTTTCTTGAATATCCTCAAGCTCAGACTTATACATTTCATATAATTTTGAAGATAAAACTACAAAATGCCACTCAGTTTGTGCCCTTGAAATTATATCTGTTCTATCAACTTTAATTGAGTCGGGAAGTATTGTGTCAGTCATATTAAGTGGTCGCTCAATTACTGTATGTCCATCAGGGAACTCTACAGTTGCTCCTTCTCTCCATTGATTTAGTAATTTATTATATAAATCTTCAGTAGCTAATTCTTCGTTAAATGTGTAAATATTAACTTTACCATCTTTGTCCATTAGTTGCAATGCGACTAATATTTTTTCGTCTTTTTCGTTGGTTCCCCATAGTACAATTTTGCGTTTCATTCTTTCTTTACTTTACTTTGTATTCAATTTAATTCAGTGTAAACTTGCCATTTAAGGCCTCATTACGATGTATAATATATAATTCTATTTATTCAAATATCCTTTATGCAATAAGTATTCAGCAATCTGTACAGCATTAGTCGCTGCACCTTTTCTTAAATTGTCTGAGACTACCCACATATTTAGAGCATTATTTGTACTTGTATCTCTACGTATTCTTCCTACAAATACTTCATCCTTACCTTTTGCATAAAGTGGCATAGGGTAACTGTTATTGGTAGTATTATTCTGAACGACTATCCCGTCAGTTTCGTTCAACAAATCAACAATTTCACTGAGTATATATTCATTTTTTAATTGAATATTTATAGCCTCAGAATGACCTCCGTCCACTGGTACTCGAACCGCAGTAGCTGTGATCTTAATTGTCTCATCGTTTAAAATTTTCTTAGTTTCATGTACCAATTTCATCTCTTCTTTGGTATAACCATTCTCTAAAAAATCATCACAATGTGGAATACAATTTTCAAATATTGGATAATGATATGCAGCTGTGCTGCTATCAAAAGCATTGCCATTTTTCTCGTTTTGATATTGGTCAACTGCTTGTTTTCCAGTACCGGTAAACGATTGATAAGTAGATATCACAAGTCTTTCTATTCCATACTTTGCATGAATTGGAAATAAAGCAGCAACCATCTGAATAGTTGAACAATTAGGATTTGCTAATATTTTATCATTTGGAGTTATTAGGTCTGCATTAATCTCTGGCACAATCAATAATTTTGAGGGATCCATTCTCCAAGCAGAAGAATTATCTATTACTACAGTCCCAACTTCAGAAAATTTTGGGGCCCACTCTAAAGAAGTGCTTCCTCCCGCAGAAAAAATAGCAATATCTGGCTTCTTGGTTATTGCTTCATTCATAGATACAATAGCATGGCTCTTTCCTTGAAAATGCACTAATTTACCTACAGATTTTGCAGATGCAACTGGTATAAATTCATCAATTACAAAATTACGCTCACTTAGTACTTTTAGCATAACACTGCCTACAAGACCTGTAACACCAACTACTGCTAATTTCATGATTTATTATAATTAATTTATGGGTTTACAAATATACAAAACCTATGCCACTTCTTATGAATAAAAAATCTTATGAAATTGTAGAACAGCCATCCGTCAGCTAAAGCAGACTGTAATAGCTAAAGCAGACGGTAATAGCTAAAGCAGTGGTAATATCTAAAACGGAAGGTAATAAAAAGAGAATAAGGGTAAGTAGTAGTAGTAAATGATAAAGAAATTGCAGTTTTATTGCCGTTGGATTTAACCAACGGATATTATAAAAGCAACAAATATGGCTTTAGCCACATTGTCTATAGAATGAATGACTGCCAGATATAATGTGGCTAATGCCATTGTAAGAAAAGTCTTGTATCCGTCAGCTAAAAGCAGACGGTAATAGCTAAAGCAGACGGTAATAAAAGAGAAGGAAGAGAGTAGTAGTAAATGATAATATAATTGTTGTATTTATTGCCGTTGGTTTCAACCAACGATATTATAAAAGCAACAAAATATAAAAAACAACAAGGTTTAATAAATTCTAAAAGGAGATGTCACTGATTTTATCAAAATTTAATTTCGATAGATCTTTTAGGTGTATATCTCCAAGAAGTATAAAATAGACATTCATTTTTTCACTATTAATCTGAGCAAATACTTTCTTAAGTATATCTCCATCTTCTATACCTAAAAGCTTAATTCTCTTGTCTCCATCTTTTGCTTGAACCAATACTTCATATTTTTCATCAGCCAACTTTGTTATAAGTTTTTTCAGGTCTTTTTTTGACATGTCTTTATCCTTACCAAATATCATTATATCTATACTTTCAATCTTGCTTAGAATCTCCGAATCATCATTAAAAAATTGAGAAACATCTCCTTCAAACTTAAGAGACATTACGCCACTATCATTTTTATATTTTCTAAAAATATTATCTACACCATATTGAGCAGAAAGGGACATTGAAGTAGTAATTAACATAAGAGTTAAAATAAAAAATTTCATACTTTTGTTTTTTAGAGTCTTTCAAAACTTGAGAGAGATCGCATATAATCTAATCCTTGATACGTCCTTTATTAAATGACAACTTTGCGTCTTTTAGCTGTTGTAAGTCCATATCTGTCTTCATATTGAATATTAAAAAATCTTTATCTCCTTCGATCATTACTAATAGGTTTTTAATACGCATATTATCTTCTTTTACAAGGACAATCACATTTTTACCATTGTCTCTTATCCTTGCATAATCTTCAAAACCATCTTTTTCTTTAAAGTTTGATATAGCATAAGAGAGATTCTGGAGTCTTTTATGTTTTAAATTTTTTGTATTTAGTATTCTTAACTTTTTAATCCCATCCACGATATCTTCATAGCCTTTTTCATATTCAATATCATCATCTATAGCTTGATTTATACCAAATCTTAATAGCCAGCCAGGAAAAGTAAAAGCAATAGAGCTATCATCACTTTTTAATTCATCAATAAATAGATTAACACTATTTTGCGCACTACCAATAGATAAAAGACAAAGACATGCTAAAGAAAATATTAATTTTTTCATTATGTTTATCGTTTGATAATTACATAAAAAATAGAAGAGATTAATAATAACATCATTAATCTCCTTATATTGGATTACTCTTATTCTTTCCCTAATTTTTCCAGATGTTCTGCTCCTTCAATGTCAAGACTTGAGGCAATTTTAGCAAGGTCATTAAGATTGATATTACCCACAAAGCTAACTAAGATAAACTCACTTTCGCCACCCACTAAAAGAAGTACTTCTTCGATTATATCATCACCTTTTGATTTAGTAAGTATTTTGATATTTTGACCATCATCTCTCGCAGTCATTAGGATTTCATACTCATTTGTAGGAATCTTTTTTACAGCTTCTTTGTAGTATTTTCTTGCGTCTTTTTCAGTTTTAAGTATTTTCAAACCTTTCAAGTCTTTCACAAGACTTGTTAATTCAGCATCCAATTCATCGCCTGCTACTTTGGCTACCATTTTAAACATTTTTGGACTTACATATACCATTGTGAAATCATTATCATCTTGGTATGATTCAAAAAAATTGTCAATTGCATCTGTCTGAGCATTGGAAGTAAAAGACATAAATATTATGGCTAAAAGTAAAAATAATTTGTTCATTATTATTGTTTGTGTGTGTGTGTTAAAAATATATTGGTTTGTGATATATTATTTCTATCTAAAAATATTAGCAGTTTTTGCTTTTGAAACAGAATAACTGACTGTTTTGCTACTCGTATTCATTCTTCTAGAAAGCATTGCTAATGCTTGTTTAGTAATTTCTAATGCTTCCGCTGTTTCTTCTTCTGAATCTAACATTACAAATTTCCCTTTGTA
This sequence comes from Saprospiraceae bacterium, assembly GCA_036479655.1. Classification (GTDB taxonomy): domain Bacteria; phylum Bacteroidota; class Bacteroidia; order Chitinophagales; family Saprospiraceae; genus CAJXUU01. The sequence continues at coordinate 5,052 of JAZGFO010000200.1, read as the reverse complement.
TTGTGGTTCTTTATTAGTATCCGTTTTAGTGATATTATAAGCAGCAAAGCCTATAACAAATATTGCAGCTAACGCTGATATTAGCCTTCTAAAGTTTATAACTTTTGCTTTATTATTAAGCACTGGAATTGAACTTTGTTCTTTATCAAAAATTTCAGAAGGATCATGTCTATCAATTGTTTTTGCAATATTTGTATTTGATGATACAGAAGATTGTTGTTTTAAAAATTGAAACATTGGAAGATAAGTCTTGTGTTTATCTTTTATATTGTTGCTTGAAAAATATAATTTTAATGTATTTTCCTCTTCTAAAGAAGTTTCAGCATTAAAATATTTATCGAGTAAGTTGTCAATATTATTATAATCCAAAATTGTTTTTTCTATATCTATATTAGAAGATATATTGCTTGCTATGTCTGTAAAATAAAATAATGGAATTAATTCTTTGTGTTTTGTTTTTACATTATTACTAGCAAAGTAATGTTTAAGAATAGCTTCATCGTTTAAAGATGTATTGACTGCTAAATATTGATCTACTAAAGTGTCAATTTCATCATAAGATTGTATGCCAGTCAAAGTACTAAAGATATCAATATTAGTTTCTTCTTCTCTTTGTTGACCAATAAAAGAAAACAATGGTGCATGGACATAATGTTCAGGAGCAACATCATTACTGGAAAAATAACTTCTAAGCTGAGTTTCCTCTTGTAAGGAAGTTTCGGCGTTCCAGTATTTTTCTAAAAGATTATCAATGTTGTATTTCATTACTATATTATAATATGGTTGCTAATAATTTAATTTGTTTTCAAAGCATTTTTCTTAATGGCAATAATTTTTCTCTCAGTACTTTTCGTGCTCTAAAGAGATACACTTTTACTTGGTCTACTTTTATTTGCATAATGTCTGCAATTTCTTGGTAAGTATACCCTTCAATATCCCTCAATGTGATTATTTCTTTTTGCATTTGAGGTAGTGTATTCATAATTTCACCTACCTTTTTGACAGCATCTTTTTGTTCTAATTTTATATGTGGAGAAGGCGCATTGTCTGATATATGGAAATATTCATTTATGTCACTTGTTTGCTTCTTCTTTCTAGCCCTAAGTTTATCAATTGATAAGTTTCTCACCATGGTTATTACCCACGCTTCTTTATTATCTATTATAGCAAATTGCTCTTTTTTTTTCCATATTTTAATAATCACTTCTTGCACTACATCTTCTGCTACAAATCTACTACCGACTATGCTAAGTGCATATCTATACATTTTATTTTTATATGGTGTGATTATATTAATGATTTCCTTTATTTGCATTACACTATTTTGACGATGGCTATTATTTATTTGTTACAAAAATAGTCAAGTTTTTCTGTATTATTATTGTTTCCCGTACAAATGTCTGTACTTTTATTACAAAATTAGTTATCAATACTTTAATCAATTAATCATGAAAATAGCAGCTATCATCCCAGCACGATATAAGAGTGCTCGCCTACCAAAAAAAATGCTCTGTGAAATTGAAGGTATATCTATTATTCAATGGGTATATAATAAAGCAAAGATTGCTGCAGTATTTGATGAAATAATCATAGCTACAGATCATGAAAGAATAATGAAACATTGTGCTGAATTAAATATGAATTGCACATACACATCAGTATCACATCAATCTGGAACAGATAGAATAGCAGAAGTTGCATCACAGATTGACGCTGACATTATCATTAACATTCAAGGTGACGAGCCATTAATTGAGCCTGAGACAATCCAAGCATTAGTAACTTTAATGAAGACAGATGGTGTAAATATTGGCACATTGATGAAAAAAATTAATACTTCTGAAGTCCTATTTGATTTTAACGCTGTCAAAGTAGTGACAGACAACAAAGATAACAGCTTATATTTTTCGAGAAATGCGATTCCTGCACTTCGAGATGTTCCCTATCGAGAATGGATTGATAAAGGATTGTATTATCAACATGTAGGAATGTATGGATTTAGAAGGGATACACTTTTAGAAATATCAAAATTGGAAATGTCTTCTTTAGAAAAAATTGAAAAATTAGAACAATTAAGATGGTTATCCAATGGATATCAAATAAAAATAAAAGAAGTCGAATCGAATAGTTTTGGTATCGATACTGAAGAAGATTTAATAAAAGCTAGAGAAATTATAAAAAAAATCTAAACCTATTATTTTGATCTTATAAATCGAGAATTCATTTTTTTAAGAAACCAAATGACAAATTTATTCTCGCCCATTATGGTTCCTATAATAAAAAGGAGTACTTGGTAAACTATGTATATAAAAACAAACTTGACAATCGTACTAATAATGGGATTTGATATATCAATACCTAATACTTGAAATAAGTATTTTCTAACAAATACAGTACTACTACCAGTAATAGCAAAAATGATAAATATCCAGACCATTCTTTTATCAGATTCAATATTCCATTTTACTTTCAATTTATTCCAAAGACCCATATATTAACTTTTTTCTTACAGATATACTGTACTTGGGTGCAAAAATAGAAAAACTAAAAAGACTTTAACTATCCTAATGTAGTATTATTGTCATATTTGGTAAAAATTGCAACTCAGTATATTTAAAAGTTATCAGTAAGCAAGGAAAAAAAATGCCAACTCTCAAAAAAAGAAAAAAATCTTGCCGACACTTTGCTTTTTTCTCCTACCTAAAACCACCAACCACTCTAAACATAGATATCTAACTAGACAGAACAAGAATCTAACTAAACAGAACAAGATATTAAAGGATTGTTTACTGATTTTTATACTACTAGTAATCGTTTGGGCAACACAGTAGAAAATAAAAACGGTAGATTAGCAGCAGTACTAAAAGGCGTAGAAGGCAAAAAACTAGAGGGTGATTTTAAAGATAGCAAGGTAGACTTACTTATTTGGGGATGCTTATGAATTTTTGATTCAGAAATATGCAGCAGATGCGGGTACGTATCTCAACTCATAGCACAATTGCCATGCACAAACAAGAAAAGATAAATAAAATTTATGGTCCTGTCGCAGGTTAGGTTCTTTACTCTTGCAAGTAAAAAAAACACTTTGTAAATGAGTACCTCAATGAAGAAGAAGCAAAACTATATATTTTCATATCTCTGAAACGTGAATATGCAAGCGAAAATGGAACAGAGTTAAATTCGATTTTACCCAAAATGAGTCCATTGAACTCACAGTATTTGACAAATAGCAGAATGTTTTTCAGAAAATAGTATCATTTATAGAAAAGTTTAAAGGCATCGAACGGCAAATATAAGCTCATAGGTCTCAGCAATTGCAACACACTCCTCCCATCCTCGTTCCTATGGTGTCAAAGCGCTACAAGCAAGCCCTCAAAAACAGTAAAAATGAATAAATTAATATTCCATTGAAAAAGAAAATTCTGCAGAGAATAAGCGATAAATCAATAATAATTATGGCTAAACTTAAGGTTGTGTAATTTGTTTACATTTTCGATACTATACATTGGATTATCACCAATTGGCAATTCTTCTAACATTAACGGAGCACAAGATTCATTACTTGCAAATAGGTCTGGATTATGGTGATCTTGATAAATACTAAATACGGCAACTATGCATATTACAGAAATAATTACTGCTGCCATTGAAATGTTACGATAGTTGATCACTTTTCGACGGCTTTCTTTTTTATTAAGCATACTGTCCAATTTCAACCATACTTCTGGTCTTGGGGTTGGCTTATGATTTGAAGCCATCAACCGCAGTTTTTCAAGGTCATTATTATTCATGATATTTTTATTTTGCTAACATCTTTTTTTTTGATAATTTCTCTCATTCTTTTCTTTGCAAGTATAAGTTGAGACTTAGAAGTATTGATACTTATATTTAACAATTCTGCTATTTCTCTGTGTTTATACCCTTCAATTACATACAGATTAAACACTGTCCTATATCCTGTCGGCAATAAATTTATCATCATTAAAAGATCTTCATACGCCATGTCACCAAGCACAGAAGAATCCTCGGACTTATCATAGTCAGCAAGTTCGACGGTCATACGTAGATTATTACGTTTTCTCAATTGCATCAATGCCTCATTAACAACAATTCTCTTCATCCATCCTTCAAAACTCCCTTTTCCCGAATAAGTATTTATTTTATCAAATATTTTGTAAAAAGCCATTACCATCACATCTTCTGCTTCTTCGTATCTTTTCATATACCTCAACCCCATACTCAAAAACAAAGGTGCATACATTGTATACAATTTTTTTTGTGCCTTAGGGCTATTGTTCTTACACTGTAGGACGATATGTTTAAGATGTTCTTTCAAAAGATTTATTGCTTTTTATAGTAGATGCTTTTTTTTACTTTTTGGTGTGTTAGTTATATATTTAATTCAGTAAATATTTTTTACGCTTTTTTAGTAGTGATTATTGATTCAATAATTTAAGTACATTTTCTGGTGGTCTTCCTAATACTGCCTTGTCTCCTAAAATGACAATTGGTCTTTCAATTAATTTAGGATATTTTATCATAGCTTCTATCCATTCATTATTTGATAATATTTTGCCTTTATAATGTTCTTTATAGATTGCTTCTCCTCTTCTTATTATATCCTTTGCTTCCATATCCAACTTCTTTAGCAAGTCATAAATTTCCGCTATAGTTAAGGGTTGATCCAAATATTTGATAATCTCAATTTCACAATTGTGTTCTTCTATGAGTGTCAAAGTTTTTCGGCTTTTTGAACATCTCGGATTATGATAGATTTTCATATTGTATTTACTATATTTAATTGATACACTAAAGTAGGTTTTTGTGATGGATTATTATAATATTTCATGAAAATGCCACCTGAAGCAATAACATTTACACCAATAAATAACAACTTAAATATACTCTATCGAAGACATTTTGTAGATACAATATTAATAATTTTACACCTCTGAAGTGTCATTTTAAATTTTTCACATCAAAAAAAGGCTACCTCAACTTAATGAGATAGCCTTTATACTATGTTTCATAATGACAATTAGTCATTGTTTC
>JAZGFO010000199.1:0-2149 GCA_036479655.1 Saprospiraceae bacterium | reverse complement strand
TTAAATCTGCTGGTTGTCCATTATTATAAATAGCGGTTATGTCGGGTCCGCTTAAAGTTGAATTAAATATTGCTGCATTAGAAATCATGCCTTCATAATAACTACTAAAAGCTGGTTCAAGTCCTATATATAAGTCTGGCACTGTTCCAGGTTCAGTTATGGTGAAAGTTTGTGTTCCGTCTGGTGTTCCATTTAAATAAAATGTACTTCCATTAGTAACTCCACTTTCTATTGTAATTGCCACATGATGCCAAACATCTTTCGTAAGTATAGTGTTTGATTGTAAATTACTAACCCCATCATAAAACTGCATTTTAGGAATTGTGTTTATAAAAAACTGATAGTTTGTATTACTTCCATTTCGTTTTCCTATTACAGTGCCATTAGCACTAAAAGAAGAGGGAATATATATCCACGCTGAAATAGACATGTCGCCTGTAATCTCTAAACTACTACTTGTAGGAATAGTAAAAAATTCACTGCTTCCATTAAAATCAAAAACACTAGCATCATCCACCGAAACATTTGGTTGTGTTACTGGATCACCTGATGAGTTATCTCCTAAAGGATAGTAAGCTACAGGTGTAGGTTTTAATGCCATAGGATTTCCTGCTCCTAAAGCAGAATCTCCACGCAATTTAGATATTTGCTCTGTATCTAAAGTATAATTAAAAGCTGCAAAATCTGAAATGTCACCATTTATTGGAAAATCGTAATCACCTTCTGCTCCAATAACATTAAATAAAGTATTTGTTCCAGTGCCATATCCTGTTTGTATTCCTTTAGAAGAATTGTTAATAAATAATTCTACACTATCTCCACTCCTAACAATACACCAATGGTTCCAATTTCCATCATTCAACTCTGTTGTTGTAAATGATTTCACTACTGAGCCAATCCTGACAAAAGAAGTATTTGTGCCTGACGCTAACTGTAATAAATAATCAAAGCTATAAGTGTCTTCACCAATAAGTGTATGATTTGTGTTGCCTGTACTACTTTTAAACCAAAATGAAATAGTTGAATTTGTACCTAAGTCTATTGATGTTCCTAGATCTATATAAGATGTACCACCGAAATCTAAACTATAATTATCATTCTTTGATGAGTTACTGTTTTCAGGTACTCTCCAATTTGACGCTATGTATTTTGTTCCACTCATATTATTCAAATCTATACCAAGCTAAAGGTACTCCTTCAGGTGTCTCTGAAAGGTCTGCTACTTGGCCTGTGTCACTGTCGTTTGTAGTATTGTAAATTGCTTCTATTGTTGGATCACCTAGTACTACATCCCATATTGCAAATTCATCTATTATGCCATCAAAACAATAAGCTGTGTTAGCACCAGCGGTACCAATATATAAATCTCCTGATGGGTTTATAGTTATAGAAGGAGCACTACTTGCTCCACTATACCCTGTCCATTGAACATTAATTCCATTAACATAAGCAAAATATTGTCCTGTTGCATTGCTTCTAGTAAAAACCATGTGGTACCAATTTCCATCATATATATCTATATCTACAATTCTATTACCAAAGTTTACTCCATCATTATCAAGACTTTGTATCATAAATTTATCAGCATGTATTCTTCCTGAAGTACTATTGCCCCCAACTCCAATACCAAAAGGAAATATTCCTGGTGTAAAGAACCCTGCTTTTGTGTTTCCTTTTACCCAAAAACTAACTGTAATATCTGAATCCGTTGGAATGTTAATTCCAGTCGTCATGTAATCTCCAGCAGCTCTATCAAACTCCATAGAGAAGTTGTTGTCGATGGCTGTGTATTCGAATTCACCCCCTAGTGTACTTGTTCTGTTTACACCTATGCTATTTCCTATGATTATCTGCATCTACCACAGGGCTACTATGTTAGTTGCTGTAGTATTAGTAGAGAATACCCTAACAACATTTACTGGTACGAATGTCCCTGCTGGTACTGCTGAGAACACAACATCGTCTCCGCCTGCCGTTAAGACTCTTACATCACCTAATCCACCTACATATAGTACACATCCGTTGTTAACTGTTTCTCCAGCTGGACCTGATACTGATGGAATATTAGCGGTGTCTGAAGGTGTAACAGCTGCCGCCCTGCTTGATTGTAATTTTTGGTATGCCATTTCTTATATTATTTTTTTCCCCA
>JAZGFO010000198.1:0-14859 GCA_036479655.1 Saprospiraceae bacterium | reverse complement strand
AGTACGAGTCCAATCTACAACGGGCATAAAATTATAAGTAATATTATTTATACCACATTGCCCTAAATTTTCTATTGTCAATTTATAGTTTTCGATATAAGATAAATAATCTCCAGATGCCCTCTTTATATCTTCATGTACTGGTACACTTTCAACGACAGACCACGTAAGCCCAGATTGTTCTATTATATTTTTTCTTTCTAATATAGCCTTTATAGACCATACTTCACCGTTTGGTATTTCATGTAATGCGTTGACTATACCAGTTGCGCCAGCTTGTTTAATATCAGATAGCGAAACATAGTCATCAGGTCCGTACCATCTCCAAGTCTGTTCTAATCTTTTCATTTATATTTTTTTTGTATCGTACAATTCATTAAACACCACTAAACGCACTAAACCCTCCATCAATGGGCACGATGATACCTGTCACAAATGCAGATTGATCAAGACAAAGCCATTCTATCGTACTCAACAAATCACTTGGCTTACCAAAAGTCTTTTGAGGTGTCTGAGAAATAATCGTATTTCCCCTTGCTGTAAGAGACCCATCTTCATTAAGTAACAATGCTCTATTCTGATCGGCAATAAAAAACCCAGGAGCAATTGCATTAACTCTAATATTTGGACTGTACTTGTTAGCCATTTCTACTGCCAACCATCTTGTAAAATTGTCTATTCCTGCCTTAGAAGCTGAATAGCCAACAACTCTTGTAAGAGGCAAACTGGCTGCCATTGAAGATATATTTACAATACACCCCCTTTTATTATCCGCCATGTTTTTTCCAAATACCTTGCAAGCAACAACTGTCCCTGTAAGGTTTAATTGCATAATTCCAGCAAAATCCTCAATAGAAATGTCGAAAAAACTATCATCTGGCATAATAGTAGCTCCTCGTTTATTTCCTCCTGCACCATTTATTAGAATATCTATTTTACCTGACTTCTGCAACACTAAATCACATGCTTTTTGCATTGAGACCTCATCACTTACATCAGCAATTAGTTTTAGTAATGTAATTCCACTTTTTTGAGCCTCTTCAATTTTTAGATTTGTTTTTTCTTCATTTCTACCTAATATATAGACTGTTGCACCTAAAGAAGAAATATGACAAGCAATTGCAAATCCTAAAACGCCATTGCCTCCTGTAACAATTGCTACTTTGTTTTTTAATGATCCCATGTTAATGTTTTGAATTTTTTATTAGTTTTTTCATGCCATCTTCAACTGATATTACTGGTTCGTATCCTAGTTCTGATTTAGCTTTTGATATATTGATAGAACAATCGACACCAATTATATCTGCTGCAAATCGCGTTATTGGTGGCTCTTTTTTTATTTTAAAAGTGAGCCAAATTTTTTCTATTATTTTGGCTGCAAAACTAAGCATTCCTGCAGAAATATTTTTTGAAGGAGGCACAATATTTTTAGTAGAGAGCAATGTGGTCAAGAAATACTTGAATGTACTTATTTCATTATCAGTTATATAATATATTTCGCCACCGTTCCCTTTTGACATAGCTAAAGTGACACCATGAACAAGATTATCAATATTCGTTGTAGAAGTTAAGATTTCACCATCTTTCACCCAGCGAAAACTACCTGCATTGATCATTTTGATGACTTCGGGTAATATTGTCTGATCTCCTTTACCCCACACCATCCTTGGTCTTACACATACTGTTTCAAATACTTTAGGAGTATTGGCAGCAACTACCCTTCTTTCTGATTCTGCTTTAGTTTCTGAATATAGATATGGTGTCTTAGACGGATAAGGGTGTTTTTCGTCAACATTTACCATTGGGCTTCCGTCAAACACTGCTGCTTCCGAGCTCAAGTGAACAAATCTTTTCACTCCTGCTTTTTTTGCTACCTCTAGTAATTGAGTAGTTCCGTCCACATTAGTTTCCCAAAATTGTGCTCTTGTCCCCCAAGCTTCAACGTAAGCAGCAGAATGAATGACAATTTCAATGTTTTGTAAATGATCAATTGTCACATTATTTAATGAGCATCTTACTGGAAAAAAACCTAATTTTTTAATTTTCATTGCAGATTTTTCAGACCTTGCCATTGCATATATAGCATTTGATTTTGCTAATTGTGTAGCTATGGCTCCTCCAATAAACCCAGAAGCTCCTGTTATAAAAACATTCATTTTACTTTCATTAATTTTTTAAATCTAATTTTTCCATCGACTATAAGTTTGACATAGAAAGCACCAGTATTTAGATGCTTTAAGTCTATACTGTGTGATTTAGTATGATTTACATTTTTCATATTTACAACTTCTCGCCCACTACTGTCAAAAATAATCAAACTTGAAATTACATTTTTATTATTACAATCAAAATACACATAATCATTAGTAGGATTAGGGTAAACAACTATATCAAATTCGTCATTTTTTACATCCTCTACTACAGATATAATATCCAAAATATTCTTTTCTACAACCCTATTAAATAGAATTTTGTGTCCTTTATCATTAAGATGAACACCATCACCACTGCTATACAAAGTATTTAATGAGCCATTTGATTGTCCGATATATGTCCAAAAGTCGATCGCCTGCTCTCCATATCTTATAATAGTAGAATCTCTCATTTCCAGAAGATTTTGCTTACCAGAATAGCTCAAATTTCTACCTTGTGGTGTAGATATCCACACAGGAATATTTGCAATATTTGCTTTTTGTAATACTTGATTATAGTTTTCGAGTTGGGAAGATACGCTATACTCTGATGCTGCATCATTACTTGGCAAATTTATAATAATCGCATCTGGGTAATAACTAATCGCTTTGGTAATGTTTCTGTTAGAATCTGGATTGGGTCTATTGTTAGGAGTCGATGTACCAGAAGGTAAAATATGAAAAGTTGTATATCCTCCTTTTGCTAAATTTATTACTTTATTTTGCTCATCTAAGGACTTTACATACTTCGTATATCTATTCACCCAAGAAGAATCGATATGCGAAGGTCCTGTACCAGCTGCTGTAGATGATCCTAGTACAACGATTGTCGATTGACTATTTATATCACCAATTGCTATTACTACCAAGGCAAAAAACAGTATTATTCTATATTTTAGCATTTATTTACTTTTAAATCAATTCAAAAACCTATTTCAATTTAAACTTTAAAGTCTGAACATCAACAGAATTAGTTCCTATCATAACTTCAAACTTACCAACTTCTGACTTATATTCCAATTTTGAATTATAGAATTTGAGCAATGGTTCATCGATAATAAATTCAATTCTTTTACTTTCTTTTGCCTCTATCTCAATTTTCTGAAAACCTTTGAGCTCTTTCATTGGTCGGCTTATACTTGCGATTACATCTCTAATATACATCTGAACAACTTCTTTACCTTTTTGGTTGCCTGTATTCGTTACTAAAACACTTACAATCAAATCTTGATTACTTGATAATGTTGGACGGGATAGTTGCATGTCGCTATATCTAAAAGTAGTATAACTCAATCCAAATCCAAATGGAAACAAGGGTTCGTTTGGTATATCTAAATAATTAGATTTAAACTTCTTTTGACTTTTATCATTAGGTCTACCAGTATTCAGCATACTATGATATACAGGAATTTGCCCAACACTTACTGGAAATGATGTTGTCAGTTTCCCTGACGGGTTTACATTACCTATCAAAACATCTACAACAGCATTGCCTGACTCTGTACCACCAAACCACACATCAAGTATAGCATCAAGGTTTTCAGCTTCCCATACTAATGTCATAGGTCTTCCATTAAAAAGAACTAAAACTATTGGTTTATTTAATGTTTTTAATGCTTTCAATAATTTAATTTGAGATGGTTGGAGTCCTATGTGAGCCATACTAGAAGCTTCTCCTGTCATATCTGCTGCCTCGCCCATCACTGCCACTATTACATCAGCATTTGCACCGTTTTCCATAGCCTCTGCTATCATTTCTTTTGGTGTCCTTGAATCAATATTAACTTCCTTTCCAAAAGCATTAATTCTTTCTGCGAGTTTGCCATTGTCTGTAATGTTGCAACCTTTTGCATATGTAAAACTTCCTTTAGATAGTTGATTTTCAAAACCTTCTAGCACAGTAATTGGAGCATCATGATCACCAGCAACACTCCAACATCCAATCATATTTCTACGACTATCTGCTAATGGTCCTACCAATGCTATTTTTGTTGATTTTGATAAAGGAAGAACACTTTTATCGTTTTTCAATAAGACCATTGATGCAGCTACTGACGCTCTAGCTAACTGCCTATTTTTTGGAGACAAAAGTTCTTTCTTAGGATTATTATTAAAATATTTGTAAGGATCGTCAAAAAGGCCTAACATCTCTTTTGCTTTTAAAATTCTACGACATGCTTTATCTATTTGCTCTATAGTAACAGTACCTTCATCAACTGATTTTTTTAACGTATTCAAGAATCCCTCGCCTACCATATCCATATCGACATTTGCATTTATTGCTCTTTTTGATACTTCTTTCAAATCTCCAATTCCATGATTAACCATTTCATTGATTGCTGTATAGTCGGTGACAACCAACCCATTAAATTTCCATTGATCTCTTAATATATCATTATAAAGATACGTATTAGCAGAAGCAGGCACATAGTCTAAAACATTAAATGAAGTCATCACAGATCCTACTCCTGCATCGATTGCTGCCTTATACGGAGGAAAATACTCATTGAGTGCTCGTAATTTACTCATATCAACTGTAGCATAATCTCTGCCTCCTTCTGAAGCACCATAATTGGCAAAATGTTTGACACATGCTATCATTGTGTTATCATTGCTTAAGTTGGAACCTTGATAACCATTAACCATGGCTCTTGCAATTGCACTCCCTAGAAAAGGATCTTCACCACCACCTTCTGCTATCCTTCCCCATCTTGGATCACGCGCTATATCGACCATTGGAGAAAAAGTCCACATTAGACCATCACTTGTAGCTTCATTTGCAGAATTCCTAGCAACCTGTTCAATCAATTTCATATCCCACGTGCAAGAAAGTGCTAACGGAATAGGAAACGTTGTTTTATAACCGTGTATCACATCTAAACCAAAAATTAATGGAATTCCTAAGCGACTAGAGTTAACTGCCATCTCTTGTGTCTGTCGTAATAATTCAACACCTTGAGTACCAAACATTCCACCAACAGAGCCAGAGGCAATTTTTTCTCTAATATTACTACTTACTATTTCCCCAGTTTTTACACTTGCGCCTGATCTAACAAGATTTAGCTGTCCAATTTTTTCATCCAAAGTCATACTTTTAAAAATACTTTCTACTTTTGGAGATAGTAAAATTGACTTGGGAGCTATAGTGAAAGTGTCATATTTATTATTTTTATTTGATTTACATCCACAAAAAACAAGAAAAACCAAAGCCAGATAAAAAGTAAAAGTAAGTTTCATAGTTAAATTTTAAAAGATTTAATTGTAACGACTCAATAATATGAAAGTCTTATGATATTAAGAATTCTTTTATTCGGCTATAAACATACATTAAGATAACTAATTATTTTAATATTCACCAAATTGCATATATTTACAAAAAAAAACAAACAATTGATAAAGGCAGAAAATATACAAAAATCCTACGGTGACTTACACGTATTGAAAGGAATAGACCTCACAGTAAACAAAGGAGAAATAGTAAGTATTATTGGAAAATCTGGTGCAGGAAAAACTACTTTATTACATATATTAGGAACATTAGACAATGCAGACAAAGGTAAACTATGGATTGATGGCACTGAAACACAAGAACTAAAATTAAATGATTTGGCGAATTTCAGAAATCAAAAAATTGGTTTCATATTTCAATTTCATCACTTATTGACTGAGTTTACAGCGGTTGAAAATGTTGCAATGCCTGCCTTTATCGCTGGCAAATCGAAACCTCCTTCAATAAAGCGTGCTAAAGAATTATTAGACTATCTAGGATTGGCAGATAGAATACAGCATAAACCCAATGAACTGTCAGGAGGTGAACAACAAAGAGTTGCTGTGGCAAGAGCTTTGATGAATGATCCAGCTTTAGTATTTGCAGATGAACCAACAGGGAATCTTGATAAAAACACATCTGAGGAATTACATCAACTATTATTTAGATTAAGAAAAGAAATGGGTCAAACATTTATTATAGTGACACATAATGAAGAATTAGCAAAACTAAGTGACAGAACTATTATTATGGAAGATGGCCTAATAAAATAAAACCATGGAAAACGATCAATCAAACAACTCCAAATTAACAAGAGGGTTACAATACTTGAAGGAGTTTATACTTGAAGTAATTCATTTGGACGATGGTGTTGACAAATTGGCGACAATCAATGAAATAAAGAATAAAAAGTCCATGAGTGGTGCCAATTCATGGATGCTAATGTGTAGTATAGTCATTGCTTCAATCGGTCTCGATCTCAATTCTCCAGCGGTAATAATCGGGGCAATGTTAATCTCTCCCTTGATGTCACCAATACTTGGAATCGGTCTGTCAATAGGCATAAATGATAGAGAGACATTAAAAACGAGTCTTCAACATTTTGGAATAGCTATAGCTATAGCATTAATTACATCGTTTTTATACTTTTATTTAAGTCCATTAAGTATTATAACACCTCAGATTAGTGCTCGAACAGAACCTACCTTTTTAGATATTATAATCGCATTTTTTGGAGGAATTGCAGGCATTGTTTCCATTGCAAGAAAAGATATATCTACTACATTACCTGGAGTAGCAATTGCTACAGCTTTAATGCCACCTTTATGTGTAACTGGATTTGGCTTAGCAAATGGAAATTGGCAAACTGCTTCAAATTCATTTTATTTATTCTTTTTGAATACATTTTTTGTGTCACTGGCTACTTACTTAATAATTCGTTTCTTAAAATTCCCTTATAAAGACTACGTCAATATAAAAGAAAAAAGACGGACAAGATTCTACATCGGTTTATTTAGCTTTATTATCATTATCCCTTCAATATTCATTTTTAAAAAGGTAATTAATAAAGTATCAACAGACATTAAAATAGAAAAATTCCTTAATACATATATAGGAGACAATAGAACATTTCTTGATGACTATGCATTCCATTCAGGAATAGATAGCAATCTTCTTGTAATGAAGGTCTATGGAGATTCTATAAACTCTAAAAAATTAAATTTTTACTACAATGGTTTAAAAGCAATCGACTTACCAAACACAAAGATTCAAATAATACCAACATCAGAAATTACTATGGATCATTTTTCAATGTTGAGCAATAGAATAGACGGTATAAAAAAGGTTGAAGATCATCTCCAATTAGTCCAGCAGGAAAAATTGGAGAACGACTTAATCGTTGTCAAACTAAAGAAAAAATTAAACAGCTTCCAATTAGATTCTACTGATTTAAAACTTATTACTTCTGAATTAAAAACAATTGAGCCAAATATTTCTTCTATATTTTATGCGAAAGGACAGCGCTATGATTATAAAAAACTAAAAGTAAATCAGTCAATAGTTATTGTTACTTGGGTTAAAAAAGTAAGAAATCAAAAAGAACTTCAACAAAAGCTAAGTGCATTCTTGAAATTAAGATTAAGAAATGATAGTTTAATAGTATTTAATGATTTCAAAAATTAGTTATTGTAATCTGAAAGTTAATCCCATTGTTTGATTCTGGAATAGACTAAGCACAGACGTCTGCAGAAACCATATATCCATTCGAAACATGCCCGTAAATGTGAATAGGAGTTGTAACAATACAATATAGGTTTAGTGACAAAAATCATGCTAATACCTCCTTATAATCTAAAGCTATAGAGAACTCTTCTGATGCTCCAATTTCATCTTATATTAATCAGTCATTAATATAAATTCCCCTCCCAGTTCCAATCCATATTTTATTATCAAGGGATTGTTCAATGGCAAAAACGCTCACTTCTTTGAAACTGGAATTATCGTAAGACCATTCTTCTCCATTATATACGGCATATCCACCAAATGTTCCACACCAAATATTGTCTTGATTATCTATACTTATGAATTTTACATTTGACTTTTTATCGTATTGAAGCTGCATTGAAGAATTTTCATTGTAAATAAATACTTGAGGTCCACTGTTAGGAATAGTACTAGATAAAGAATAATCAATCGCACCACAGAGCTCATTTTTACTATTTACGTCTATATTACCAAAATAGTAAGGTGTAAATTCTAAATCAGAACTTGTGTAAGTAGTCCAATTGTCGTTTGATATTTTTACTAAATATGAATCATTAATTATCTCATTGAGAGCTAACCAAACATTATCATTTTCATCAATCACAATACTATTAACAAAACTAGCTGGCAAGTCAGAATTTTCAGGGGTGTAAACAGTCCAATTAGTATTATCAAATTTCACAATTCCACCTTGTCCAAAACTACTTGATGACAACCAAATATTATCTTTTGAATCAATTGCAATTGAGCTTATATAGTCCTGTGGAATCGGAGTGTTTTCAGTATTATATTTAATAAAGCTTGTACCATCATATTTTATTAGTCCGTCACAAGAAATCCATACATTATTTTTGCTATCAACAGCAATATCATAAATCACCGAAGTGTCTGAAATTATAGAATTATCAGAATTATATATAATCGTTTCATTAGAATTATATTTTATCAATCCTTGTTTAAATGTACCAATCCATGCATTACCAAGATTATCAAATGCTATAGATTTAATAAAGTATCCATCTAAAATCTGTTTATTGAAGTCCGTATGTAAAGACTCAGGATTGTCATTGTTTTTTTCGCATGAAATCAAAATTAATCCGATAATTATAATAGATAGTATTTTTCTCATGATTTATTATTGTATTTATTATGAAAAACTAATAGCTATTTGTAAAACGTTTTATCTATATAAATCGTACTGGTTAAAAATACAATAATTTCTGGACAACACTTCGGACTAATGAAAACGGGAATCAAGAATTAGAAGTTTATATCCACCCATTTCTAAATATTTCTATTTCGTTTTAACAAAAATTTTCAATTTCCTTGGTTTCCTTAAAATAGTATTGTCAATCAATCTAACATCACCAGCCCAAACAGCAGTACATGCTACTACATAATCACATGATTTTACATTATTTATACTTCGTAATGTTCTAGCATTTGCAATCGTAAAATACTCAGGTCTAAAATTAGGAATCTTTGACAATCTATTCATAGCATATTTTTCTAACGCAGCACAAGACATTTTATACTTGTTTCTTTTTACAGCTTTAAGTGTTTTATATATAACTTCAGCAGCTTTTTTGTTAGTCTCTGAGAGTCTTACATTTCGAGAACTCATAGCCAAACCACTTTTTTCTCTTACAATTGGTACTATTCTTAATTGCGTATCAACATTGAGTTTGTTAATCATAAAATTGATAATCGTAAACTGCTGAAAATCTTTTTGCCCCATATATAGAGCTTCTGGCAATACAATATCTAACAAACGCTTAACAACTTGTACAACACCAGCAAAATGACCTGGTCTAAACTCACCTTCCATTTCTTTATCCAATCCATCAAACTCAATTTCAATATTAGTGTTTAAGTTATTGGGGTACACTTCATTTTCAGGTGGAGCAAATACGATATCTACTCCATTTTTATCTAATAACATTTCATCTGCCTTCAATGTTCTTGGGTATTTTGCAAGGTCATTTTCTTGGTTAAATTGGGTAGGGTTTACAAATACACTACATACAGTAATGTCACATTCAGTATTTGATGCATTCATAAGTGACATATGTCCTTGGTGTAATGCTCCCATTGTTGGGACAAAGCCAATGCGTTTTCCATCAGATTTATACGTGTTTATTAATTTTTGCAGTTCAATTACAGAAGTTACAGTTATCATCCTTTGTTTTTTAGGTAAGCTCAAATATAAAAAGATTTTTTTTCTGTATTAAATATATTAATATTGAGTCCTATCATGTACATTTGTAACAACATAATAAGGCATTAGTTTTAGTCCAAAACGTCATAAAACAGTAGCAACTTCCATGTCAATTAAAAAAATAAACTTTTCAAATATATTTCTTTGGATAGTCTTGTCAATAATGGGATATTTTACCGTTGTACATAGAATTGGGTCACTACCATTGCAACCATGGGACGAATCCTTATTTGCGTTAAGAGCGCTCTTTATATCCGATACAGGAGAATACATGAGCGATTTTTCACAAATTCTTATTGAACAAAATCATAGAAACACTAAACTGCCATTCACAACGCTACTTCAAGTTCTTACATTTAAACTATTAGGTACGAGTATATTATCTTTAAGGCTTCCCAATATTCTTATTTTCATTGTTAGCTGTTATTATGTATCCAAGGTTTTTAAAAAACATCTACAAGAAAAATGGATCGGTGTATTATATACTTTAATTTTAATATCAAGCAGTGTCTGGATAAGGCCCCATATAATGAGAACAGGAGATCAAGACGCTGCTTTCTCAATCTATCTAACAGTCGGTATTATTGCTTTTTATATTTATGATCAAGAGTATAAATCAAAATGGGCGTTACCACTTTTTTCAATAATGATAATTTTTGGTGCGTTGACCAAAAATTTGTTGGCATTTATCCCAGGCACAGCAATATTCATATATTTAATATATAGAAAAACATTATTCACCAGACTTAAATCAACTAATATATGGTTAGCGATTTTAGCGATTTTCGGATCATACATAGGAGTCATACTTTACTTAAACCAGAGGTATGCAGGATTTATCGATAGAATGTGGAATTACGAATTGGGTGGAAGATTTACCAAAGAAATCGAGAATACAGGGCCATGGTGGAAATATATTGACCAGCTGACTACTTTAGGCAATATGCCTTTCATATTGTTTGCTGGTTATATATTAGTCTTAGCTTTTACTTCCAAAATAGAACAAAAACTAAAAGATTTAGTAGTATTATTATCATTATATATAGCGTCTTATCTTACAGTAATATCTATAAGCAAGACAAAATGTGACTGGTATGATGCACCACTAATTCCAGCTATTGCATTGATGGCTGCGATTGGTATAATAGAAATCTACAAACGTTATATTAATACTCAAAAAGGAGTAACAAAGTCTATCTTAACAATAATATTATCACTAACCATACTTATTCCTTATATGTTTCTTGCTATAGATATAAGCAATAGTAAATCAACATCAATAGATGCAAGGCATGGTCCATTTATGGAAAGAGTAGTAGAGAAAAATCAACTAATTAACACTTTTACTGTTGCGGTAGATAAATGGGCATTCACTCAAATGTGGTATATAAAAAAACTAAATAAGTTAGGTTATCATATTACTTATTCAGAAGACAATTCTTACTCCATTAATGAATATGTCGTTCTTTGTAGTAATAAAGCTATGGAAAACATTGACAAGAAATATACATCTGATATTATCTACCACGAGAAAGGTAAATGTAAGTTGCTAAAAATAGTAGGTAGTAAAAGGTGATAGAAAACCAGAGTCAAATGAAATTAACGGAAGTATAAAAAAAATGATTTTTCAATTTTAATTAGAAATTCATTTCTAAAAAACAAAAGCCTTTTTGATGCTTCCAATAATTCTGTCAACAATTTTAAAATCAGGTAAAATAGTCTCGTAATCTTCTTCAAAAAATGTTGATGAAGTTGTATAACCTTGAAGTTCTAAGTTTTTAGCTTGGGTATTTAGATATATAGAAGAACTAATACTAAGAATTATTGCTATTGAAAAAACAATTTGGCGAATATTATTAGATTTCATTGGTTAGTAAGTATTTAAAAATGGGGTAAATAAAAACTAAAGACAAGTTACAAACGAAAAGGTTGCACCTTATGTAAGATATAACGAAAGGACTTAAGTAAAAGTTACATTTTATTTAAAAATATGTTAAAATATATACTATACTCATTTCCATTCGCCTAATTACTTTACAAGTAACCAATATCAAACACATTGGAAAAAATAATTAATAATTAGCAAGTTTAATATATAGAGTTTTTAAGATAACATCAGTGCCTAACCCAATCAAAATCAGTGACAATATTACTGATACAAACAAAACTGAAGGAACTACAACTGATATCTCATACCTAGATCAACAGAAAAAGAATGTACTTTATCTCTGTTCGGCCCTATCCCCTCAGAAGATATAAAGTGGCTATAACTAGGTTCAACAAACAACCCAATTGTCTCAGAAATTTGCTTTTGACAACCAAAACTAAGAGTTGCAGAGGCATATAAGTTATCTTTAAGACTCGCTCCATTAAATACTCCAGTGCTAAATTCTTTCTGGCTCAATTTAGTGTTTTCATTTACATTAAATCTACCATTTTGATTAGTTATAAATGTAGAAGGCTTTGCACGACCAATAGGATTATCCAATACTTTATAGTTAGCTATTCCAATAAGACATACATTTACTCCTGCTGCTGCATAGATACTGTATGTATCACTACTAAACAAATCGGCTTTCACTCCTATAGGGACATTAAAAGTTTTAAATTGAATATTTTCTAAACTAGTTTCATTTATTTCATTTTCTTTTTCATTATACTTTTCTCTCACTATCTTGGGTATATAAGACGTATTAGTATAACCTAAACCGGTATATATATTTATTGACCCTATTTCTTTTTCTATTTTTGCTGATATATTAAAATTTGTATTAAAAGTATTATAAGGGTCTATTTCATAAACTGGATCAAAAGGGGAATCTATAAAATTAACTTTTGGTCCTACTGCAAAATTCAAAACTGTTTTTTCAGATATTGATTGATTTTGTTTAGTAGACATATTTGGTAATACGATAGGGCGAATGGGCACAATTATCTTACTCTCTTTGATATTAATAAAAGGTATAAAGAATGTCTTTTTTTCAATAGTAGTTATAACATCCCCTCTTTGCTTCAAATTATCAATACGGCCTATACCTATGCTATTATTACCAATTATACGCTCTACATTCCCTATATCATAGGCAATTCTTGTACCATTTACATTTGCATCAATTATTAAACTCGTTTGCAAAGCACTTTTTGTTACACTTAAATCAACATTGATTTTTTTTCCATAATGCTCAAAATGTTGATTAGAAACAATAGCTTGACTATTTACTTCATTAGTATTACGCTTAGATACTAATTTAGATTTTTCTGTATGATATAGATCTTCTTTTAGGGAAATATTAGAATGGTTGTCATCAATAATTAAAGCATATTTTTTACTGTCCTTTGCAAAATTGTAAACATCCTTTTTTATAGGCCAAATATTTAACATTCCAAATACCAATAATCCTAATATTGAAAGCTCAACAACTTTTGCTAAATATAGATTATTTCTGAAATGCAAATATTCTTCATATTGAATTTTCAATAGAATCCAATGCGCAGCATTGTATGGCGCTCGAATTTTTTCGAATTCTTGCTTTACGTTATTATCAAATTCGTCAACAAAAATGTCATTAGATTCAATATCAGATTCTGTGCTGGCTGTATCCCATTTGTGTTTAAATGTTTCCCAATCATCAGTTAAGTTATATGACTTTTGAGCCTCCAACTTATTTTTTAGTATATCGTCAAATTCTTTATCTCTCATTATATCTCTCAAAATCATTAACCAACAAAATATTCTTTAATTTAGTTCTTGCTTTTACTAAATTGGAACGAGAAGTACTCTCAGTAATCCCTAGTTTCTCTCCTACCTCTCTATGAGAATAGCCTTCGATAACATATAGATTAAAAACAGTTCTATAAGCTAAAGTTAAAGATTGAAGTGCATTGAGTATTTCTTCAGCACTCAAATCAGAAACTGCGTCAGGCCCTTTAATGCTTTGACCATAAGCAGTATCAAGATTTTCTGTTCTTTTTCTTTTAACTTTCCTGTAATAATCAATAGATGTATTGATCATTATTCTGCGAATCCATGAACCAAGTGAAGTTCCGATTTTATACTTTGATATATGTCTAAATACTTTGATAAATCCATCATGAAGAATATCTAATGCATCTTCATAATTATTGGCATAACGCAGACATACAGGCAACATCGTAGGATAGTGCTCCTTATAGAGCGTCTCTAATGCCCATTCTTCTTTGGCAATGCATGCCAAGATGAAATGTTCTTCCTTTATTTGTATATCTAATGAGTGATCCATTCAATAAAAGTACGTATTTTTATTATACTAACATAAAACCAGTATGTTAAAAACGTCTTAAATATCTAATATGCTGCTCATTTACAAACAAAACACTAAAATAAAAGACCATTACATCACAATTGTTTCGATGTTTCAATTCTTTTTAGATCTTGTAATATATGTAATCCCAAACAATATAAATAATAGAATTACTAAGCCTGCTAAATATCCATATCCGTACTCTGTCAATCTAACAAAATCAAATATTAATATTTTTAGAATTCTAAAAATAATTATAGCACTTAACAAAATACAACTATAAAATATGATCTTTTTCATCTCGTTATGAATCAGAATTATTTTGTTACAGTAGTCGTAGTCGGCGTATATATCCCTACAGTCAATCCTGCAACCAATCCATTTACAAATGTCTGTCGTGTATGAATCGTATAATTTTTGGCACCATCCGCCATAGATTTTGAATCACTTACTCCAACAGGAGCTAAGCCGTATATTACATAATGATTCCATTCCGTAACTTGGGAATTTCCCTGAGCTCCAGTCCCTATAATACTTGTATAGGAATAGCAAGAAGTTAATAATATTGTTAAACTAAAAAGGAAAATTGTTTGTTTGAATACTTTTTTCAATTCTTAAGATTTTTTATATTAATTG
>JAZGFO010000197.1:0-6865 GCA_036479655.1 Saprospiraceae bacterium | reverse complement strand
GTATTTCAAATAAAAATGATGCCACTAACACAAATAGTAGAAATGTAAAAAAAAATGCGGTAAATTGTGATCTCTTTATACTCATTTTTATAACTCATTTTAAAAAGGAAAGCTAAATTAGTTTGTTTTTGCGTTTTGTGGATGTTTTTTAGAAATTAAATTGAATTTATAAAAAATTGGCAAATTTATCTACGATGATTATACAAGAGATAGTTTAGTGTTTTAAAACTTTCAACCATTATTAGTTATTGTTGTTTATTACTTTTATGTTTGGATTTATAAATAATAATTATTGAGAATCAGTGCAAATAAATAAAATATACCTTATAGTTTTACTCTTAATATTAAGCATCCGAATAGCTAATGCACAGTTAACTATTGATCTGAAAATAGCTAAAATGAGAGGCATGACGGTTGTCGCGCCTCCGCTATCTATCGGGCAAGCTGAAATAGATTCTTTACAAGCAGTAAATACGGATTGGATATCATTAGTACCATATGGATTTTCTAAAATAGGAGATCCAGCAATACAATATAATCTTGATGGGCAATGGTGGGGAGAGAAGAAGAAAGGGATTGTAATATGTACTAAATTAGCACATGACAACAATATCAAAGTTATGCTTAAACCCCAAGTTTATATACATGAATCATGGGTAGGCGAGGTTGATTTTGACACAGAGTCAGAATGGTTGGAATGGGAGGAATCTTATCGAGCATATATCCATTTTTATGGACATATAGCTGCTGAGAATGATATAGAATTGTTTTGCATTGGTACAGAATATAAAATAGCAGTAAACAAGCGGAGTGGTTTTTGGAGACAGATCATTAAAGAATTAAGGTCTTATTATGATGGAAAAGTAATATATTCTGCAAATTGGGATGAATATGAAGATGTTAGTATATGGGACGCAGTGGATTTTGTTGGGATCAGTGCATATTTTCCATTAGTAGATCACAAGACACCAACTATTAATACGCTTAAAAATAAATGGAGACCTATAAAAAATAAACTTTCTAAATTTTCAAAAAAGCATAGAAAAAAAATAATTTTTACTGAGTATGGTTACTTATCAATAGATAGATGTGCTTGGCAGGCTTGGGAATTAGAAAAAGGAGTTCGAAATAAGAATATAAATGAATTGGCTCAAGCAAATGCCTATCATTCATTATTAAAAACATTTTGGAAAGAAGAATGGTGGGGTGGTGGATTTTTGTGGAAGTGGTTTCCCTCAGGCATGGGACATGAAGGCTATCCAGAAAGGGATTATACACCACAAGGTAAGTTGTCGCAAAAAGTCATAACGGATTGGTATGGTAAAGAATATTGAAGAATGAAAAACATTGATATTGAAAGTTGGAAAAGGAAAGAACACTATGTTTTCTATAGCGGTTTTGATGACCCTTTTTTTAATATAGTAGTTAATATTGATTGTACTCAAGCGTTTAAATATGTGAAGGAAAACAATCATTCTTTTTTCGCTTTTTATCTTTATTGTTCTAGTTTGGCTATTGACAATATTATGGAGTTAAAACATAGAATACTTGATGATAAAGTAGTTGAGTATGATAATATACACATAGCATCAACAATAGGACGTGATGATGGTTCTTTTGCATTTTCGTTTGTCAATTTTAATAAGTCGTTTTTAGATTTTAACGCTGAGCTGCAATACGAAATTTTAAATGTGCAAAACTCAAAAGGGTTACGCTTAAATGAGGACGATAAGAGATTAGATGTTATCCATTATTCTACAATGCCATGGAATAGTTTTACAGGATTGAACCACCCCAGAAGTTTTAATAATAATGATTCAGTTCCAAAAATTGTATTTGGAAAAGCTGAATTTATTAATGGAAAAAGAATGATGCCCGTTTCACTTTCTGCACATCATGGGTTGGTAGATGGAATCCATGCAGCACAATATTTCAGTAAATTTGAACAAATATTGAAATCAAATTCAGATATAAATGATTAATAAGGTATGTATTTTAATCATTTTATATTAATTAAGTGATAATTCATGCTTTAGTTAATACTATTTTTTCCTTCATTTTGTTAGGGCTTTATTTATCAATTTTATATTGGTTGATATTAGTCCAAATAATTAATTATTAAATTCTACTATTTGTTACTTTCTATAACACGATTTTTTTCAATAAAATATCAATTAGTAACTTTAGGGTCAAAAAACCGATAACCATAATCCACTAGAATATTAATTATTATAAATACTGCACAAACGAATATTACACATCCCAATAATACTGGAATATCATAATTAATAAGAGCGGTGACAGTAAGTCCACCTATACCTTTAAAATTAAAAACGTTCTCTACAAAAAATGCTCCTGCCAATAGTGAAGCAAACCAACCTGTGATAGCTGTAAAGACAGGATTGAGAGAATTCTTGACAGCATGTTTTACAATTACATCTTTGAATACGAGTCCTTTAGCTTTGGCAGTGCGCATATAATCTTGAGTCAATACATCCAATAAAGAAGCTCTCATCAATTGTGTGATAATTGCTAAAGGTCTGACTCCTAATGCTATTGCAGGAAGTAATAAGTTTTTCCATACCACTACTTCGTCGCCAATATCATTAATATCGTATATGCTGCCTTGGATATTTAATCCTGTATAGTCTCTTAGCAGAAAGCCAAAAACTAAGGCCAATATTATAGCACTTACATAACTCGGTACGGATATACCTAATACTGAAATGCCAATAATAAATTGATCGAGCCAAGTATCTTTGGCTAATGCTGCAATAATCCCAAATAGAAGCCCAAATATAATTGCAATTATCATTGCCGACATTGCCAATATTAATGTCTTGGGTATGGCGTCAATCATTAAGTCAGAAACGCGCCGTCCTGATTGGTAAGACTCACGAAAATACGGGACTTTAAGGAGTAATCTATTATTGCCACCAAAACTAAACAATTTGTGATGCCATATGTTTTTTGAGGTATATCTACTATCATAACCAATACCTATAGGAGATATATCATTTAGATAATATAGCATTTGGATATGCAACGGTTTATCAAGAAATAGTTCAGCTTGTTTTCGAGCTACAGCGCTTTCATCAGATCTCTGACCAAATGTCAACCGTGCCGGATCAACTGGTGCGAGATATATTATACTACTGATAAGCACTATTGCTGACACCAGTACCAAAATAGAAGATAAAAATGTATAAATTATTGATTTCAAATTTTTGTTTATTAATTTTTACAATAATATTATTAACAAGATAGTATAAATTAATTATTATTTAGAATATTGCTTATGCTAAGCTATTGTCTTTATTCGAATTACATATATTTACATTTATGAAAATAACTACAATAGATTATAACAATGTTTCTGCATTGTCTTATAAAGATCTCAGCTATATAAATTTGGAATCTTATCTAACTGATTATTACAGATTCCAACCATCGATAGAAGGATTTGCTGAAGCTATTAATGAAAGGTTGAATAAGCCAGTAAATAGAGACGTGTTGGTTGATAATATTAAGCATGACTATAGTGCAGTAGAAGTGACTGACCAGCAATTTGACAACATAGAAGCATTATCATCTAAGCATACTTTTACAATTGTTACAGCGCACCAGCCAAGTCTTTTCGGAGGTCCTTTGTACTATATTTTTAAGATCTGCTCTGTTATTAATCTATGCAAACAATTAAATAAGCATTATGATGATTATCATTTTGTTCCTACATTTATCAGTGGTGGCGAAGATCATGATTTTGATGAGATAGACCATATGCATTTGTATAATAAAACTGTCAAATGGAATAGAGATGCCTCCGGTCCAGTTGGAAGATTGGATTTGGAAGGATTGGATATTGCTATCGAAGATTTAGCCGGGATAATAGGCACATCTCTTCATGCAATAGAAATGATTGAACTTTTAAAATCCTGTAAAAATGGGGCGAAGACCTATGGAGATTTTGTGTTTAGATTTGTTAATAAATTATTTGGAAAATATGGATTGATTGTGTTAGATATGGATAATGTTGCATACAAAAAGCAGTTTTCCGAAGTTTTGAAACGTGAATTATTGGAAGGGATAAGCAAACCATATGTAGTAAAAACTCAAGAAAAACTTTTAAAAAACAGATTTAAAGCACAAGCTTTTCCTCGTGAAATAAATCTTTTTTATTTGGGAGCAGGAGGTAGACAAAGAATAGAAAAGAAGCAGAATGGTTTTTACATATTAAAAACAGATTTGGTTTTTACTGAAGCAGAAATTATTGAGGAATTGGAGAATCATCCTGAAAATTTTAGCCCTAATGTTATCATGAGACCATTGTATCAAGAATCAATTGTACCCAACCTTGCCTATATAGGTGGGGGAGGAGAGATTGCATATTGGCTTGAGCGTAAAAGTCAGTTTAAAGCTTTTGGCGTTTTTTATCCAATGTTGATTAGACGTAATTCAGCAATGATATTAAATAAAGGTGATGTCAAAATCATGGATAAATTAAATTTAAGTATAGAAGATGTTTTTAAAGAAGAGCAAGAGTTGATTAGTGCTTTTGTAGCAAAACAAAGTCCTGTAAACCTGTCACTAACTGACGAAAAAAATAGTTTGAAAACAACTTTTAATTCTATTGCAACTAAAAGTAAAGAAGTAGATCCTACCCTCGAAAAATCTGTCCTAGCAGAAATGTCTAAGCTTTTGAAAAATGTTAATAATATGGAATCAAGAATGGAAAGAGCTGTCAAAGCAAGAGAAGATATAAACGTAAAGAAAATTAATAAACTTAAACAAAAGTTGTTTCCAAATAATGGACTACAAGAACGGTTTGCTAATTTTTTACCTCATTACATTTCAATAGGTCCAGATTTTTTTGATGTTCTAATAGAAAATCTTAATCCGATGGATAGGAAATTTGTTGTTTTGTCTGACTTAGTTTAGACTTTTTTTTGAACGCCTAACATTCAGTAATCAAAAATGCAACAGTCTAATAATCACACAATAATACATAAATAAATATAATATGTATTGTAGTGTTGTTGTTTGTATTAAAGATTATATATATTTGGATTAATTTATGATTAGTTTCCCAAATCCTTTTCGATAAAAAACAACAATTATTACATCATTTTTAAACAAAACAAATATGAGTTTATTAGACGGCGTTAAAGAAACATTAACCAATGCAGTACTCGATAAAGCAGCAAGTGCTTTAGGTATAGAATCAACATTAGTAAAAACAGGAATGAAAATGTTTTTACCAGCAATTATTGGAGGAGTTATTAATAAGGGCGGTAGTGAATCTGGTGCAGGAGCATTATTAGATCTTTTTAAAAAAGATGGCTATGGAGATAATAATCTTGGTGACCTTGTGGGCGTTTTCGGTAGTCCAGAAAAAACATCTGGCTTATTAGATCAAGGAGGAAATTTATTGTCAACGATATTTGGGAATAAAACTTCAGGATTAGTAGATATGCTTGTCAATCTTACTGGAATGAAAAAAGGAATTGGTACTACATTACTTAAATTTTTAGCACCGATGGTTATCAATAAACTTGCTGGACACGCTTCTTCTAATAATTTGGATGCAAATGGATTAAGTTCTTACTTGAATGGTCAAAAAAGTGGAATCATGAGTATGGTGCCAGGTCTATCAAGCTTTTTAGGTGGAAATGCTACTAAATCAGTAGGTGCCACAGCATCAAGAAATACAACATCAACTCATACTTCTAACGAAGGTGGAGGCGGTGGATGGATGAAGTGGTTGTTGCCATTATTAGGTATAGCTGCTTTAGGATATTTTATTTCTCAAAAAGGATGTAGTAATACTGTTAAAGAAGAGGCAAAAGTAACTACAAATGTTGTTAAAAAGACTACAGCTCCAACGACAACTAAGAAAGTTGCCACTACAAATACAACAACTACGAAAGCTGCTCCAGCTACTACAACAACAACAACAACAACAACAACAACTGCAACGACTACAACATACAGTCTAAATGCAAATGGAGACATAGTAAGTGGATCTGGAAGTGTATTGGGTAAAAAAGGTTCTTATAAAATTGATGCAAAAGGTAATTTGGTGTCAAATGATGGTAGAATCTTGATTACTGCTGCAAATCTAAGCGGTAATTTATTATCAAAAATAAAAGCTGCATTAGGAGCAGCAGGAACTGGAGTTTCTCAGCAGCAAATGACTACAATGTTTACAAACATGTTAGTTAAAAAAGCAGGTGCTAAAACTTCTTATGGATTATCAAAAATTGAATTTAATAAAGAGAATCATAAGATTTCAAATTTTTCTAAAGCAGAAGTAATGGGTCTTGCAGCTGCATTAAAAGCAAATGCTAAAGGAAAAATTGAAGTAAGAGTACATACTAATGATGGTAAAAATGCTAAGGATAATAATTCATTATCAGAAACTAGAGCAAAAGTTATTAGAGATATGCTTGTAACACTTGGTGTAAGTAAAGGACAAATATCTGCTAAAGGTATGGGAAATGCTGATGCAGGAAAAGCAAGTGCTGGTAAAGTTGAAATATCAATTAAATAAATAGCCAACGACTTAAAGTATTATTTAGACCTGTTAGATTATATCTAACAGGTCTTTTTTTGCTTGTCTTGTTAAAAGTCTTAATTTTATAGTGGTAAAAATAAATTTTATGAAATTCTTGAGCTTTGTTATTCTTTTAATCTTATTACAATCCTGTAATAATGAACCTAATCAAACAGATAAAAACACAATCACTATTGATGGTGAGTATAATGTAACCGATACTTTAATAATACAAGAAGGTAAAAGGATGGTAATAAATCCCGGTGCTGATGTTTTATTTTCGCCAGGTGCTATAATTATTGCTTTTGGTGA
>JAZGFO010000196.1:0-4486 GCA_036479655.1 Saprospiraceae bacterium | reverse complement strand
TCCAAATTCCTCAAAAATCTGAAATGTATTGGAAAAAAAATAATATCAATGAAATTTTGGAATTAATGGATAACACTTTTTTAAATAAATAACGAAAGCACAACATTAAAGGCTGAAAATAGTGTCGGAGACCTATTTTCGGACGTTGTTGAACATAGCGTGGCCCAGAAGTAATTGTCTAATCTATGGGGATTGAATATTTGAGATTGGATCTTTAAAGCGGTTATAACAGGATTTGTTTATCCGCTTTCTCTTTATAATATTGCCAGAATGATCAATATCGTGAAGAATCATGTTGGCTATATTGTAAATTATACTTTTAATGAGCAAGATCTGATCGTTGTAGGCATAAACATGTTGGGCCGATAAATATCGGCTATGATCCGCCCTTGTTATTCTAAAGGAGGATAAATAAAGGCTCCTTATTAAGGTTTCTGATTTATTGGCCATGCTGAAATCAAATTAGGTGGATCTTTGTTTTTAGGCCATATTCCCTTAGCCGTAAGTATTCCTTTACCGCAACAGGGACACATATTTACTTTGTCTCCAAATATTCGTTGCTTAGCCAACGCCCTTCTTTGCTCTTTAGTAAGTGCTATCAATTGAATGGTCTTCAAAGAGGTCCTTGCTAATTGTAAACTTTTCTTTTTAGATGCATTAGCGAGTATCCCATAATGCCTAATTTTCCTAAATTTAGGAGGCATAATATGTAAACAAAATCTATTTAGAAAACCACTACCTTTTAAAGTCATTAATTTTGACTTAGCTCCATCTTTATAATCTTTGTATACAAAGGACACTTGTGTTTTTGTTACCAATTTTATCCTATGATTTGTGATGGCTACTCGATGGCTATATCGGGCTAGATATTTGATTACATTTTTAATGCCTCCAAAAGGAGGTTTGGCATATACCACCCATTGCTTTTTGTACAATAATTCTTTCCATTCATAGTACCTTTGTCCATGTGGGAAATTTTCTGGTAGTCGTAATTCGCCTCCTTTTAAAGACAGGCGTAATATTTTTAGAAAGTAGGCTTTGAATACTTTGTTCATTGCCAATATGGGGTAAAGGAATTTATGATTCCCACGCTTTGGTCTTTGCCAATTTCCTTCTAAATTTAATCCACCGCTTGGCACAATACAATGAACATGGGGATGCAACTGCAAATTTTGACCCCACGTGTGTAATACCATTGTAGCTCCACTTCGTGCACCCAGCCATCCAGGATCTGCAGCAAATTTTTGAAGCACATACCAAGCCGATTCAAACAGCAAATTATACATGAATCTAGGGTTGAACATACAAAGATGGTTCAACTCGTGTGGTATCGTAAAAACAACATGGAAATAGGATACAGGAAGCATTTCTTGCTCCCGTTGTATTGTCCACATTTCTTTACTTATCCCTTGACACTTAGGGCAATGTCTATTACGACAACTATTGTAACTGATTTTAATATATCCACATTTATCACAACCATCTACATGACCTCCCAATGCAGATGTACGACATTGCAGTAAGGCCCTTAATGTCTTCTGTTTGTATTTGGGTATTCGACGCCTAAATGCTTCTATATTAAATATTTCTATTACATCAGCTACCTCATAGGTGCTGCCCATTTTACGAATCCATTAATATGTCCAATGGACTAGATGTCTTTACAAATACTTGATGGGAGTATTTCAAATAATGCAATGTGGTAGTTATATTCCCATGTCCAAGTAATCGTTGCAACTGAGGTAGTCGACCTCCATTATTAAGAAAATGTACTGCAAAAGTATGGCGCAATGTATGTGGATGAATCCTCTTTTTAAGACCACTACGTTTCACTATTTCTCTTACTATGTTTTGCAACCCACTTAGACTTAAAGACTGTCCTTTGTTTTTGTAACTCTCTATTAAAGTGCCTTGAGGCCAATAACCAAGCATTTTAATATATTGACTCATCGTGGTTCGTATATGCTCTCCATACGGAACGATTCGCATTTTCTGACCTTTGGCATTATTTATTGTAATGGTTCGCTGGGCCTTATTAAAGTCTTTTAATTCTAATTTGAGTAATTCCCTTGATCTTAATCCCGTGTCAAATAGTAATTGTATAATTAAGAGTTGTCGCATGTCCTTACAAACTCGAAACAAGCGTTTGATTTCTTCATTGTCTAAGACCTCCGTCTGATACTTTGCTATGCGCGGATTAGGTATGCCGACAACTAGATCCAATCGATTTACAACATGGCGGAAATAATATTTTGATCCACATACTCGTAAGTTAATTGATGAACTTGATAATTGCCCAGTGTTTCTAAGATTGACTAAGAATCCTTTAATTTGATTTAAATCACATGATTCAGGTAATCTATTCAGTGTCAACATTAAATGTCGAACTCCACGTATATAGTTAACGCGTGTAGCAAGAGCGTTGTCCCGTAAGGTCATGTGGTTGTTCATCGCCTCTAAGGCATACTCAAATTGCGGCTGTCCCGTAGGCTGCCAAATACTTTTTTTTCATTGTAATGAATTTATAGGTATATAATATCCATAAGGTAATAGCTAATGTTGTATTATTATATATTACTTCTTCCTTTGCAGCTTTTAAGACATTGTTTTGGGGTTGCGACGTAGGAGCTATGTTCAACAACGTGTATGAGATCAGTCTTGCTATCGCTGCGTCCGCTCCATACACCAACCGTCAGGCTGTGCATTAACCTTCATTTAATGTATTAGAATAAAAAATAATGTGTATCTTATGAAGGAATAGAAAATATTCCAATTATGAATCACATTCAAGGTCAAGATAGATGTCAAATGATGATGATCTCTCTGGATGGCATGATTCACTCCGAATCTTTTGTAAGAATAATTGATGCTTTTGTTGATACACTAGATCTAGAGAACTTAGGTTTTTCATATTTTAAACTGAATAGTTCGGGACGCCCGCCATTCCATCCATCTGTGTTGTTAAAATTATATCTCTATGGTTATCAAAATAATATTCGATCATGTAGAAAGCTAGAACATGCCAGTAAAATTAATCTTGAGGTAATGTGGCTATTGGAGAATCGTAAACCTCATTACAAAACGATTGCTAAGTTTAGAAAAGAAAATAGTCTTTCTTTCCGGAAGGTATTTCAACATTTTGTAGGCATGCTTAAGGATTGGGATTTAGTAGATGGAGCACATATTGCAATAGATTCATTTAAGATACGAGCGCAGAATAGTCTTAAAAACAACTTTAATCACAAAAAAATAGATCGACACCTTGATTATATTGATGATAAAATAAATGAATATTTTGAGCAACTCGAACTAGAAGATACTCCCGAGGGGTGTAAAGAGATAAATCAAAAAATAGAATATAATATAGGTAAGGCTGATAAATATCTTGAATTATCTCGAAGACTAGATGATGAGCAAGTAGATCAAATTTCTACTACTGATCCAGATGCTAGAAGTGTGGTACTTCATCGTAATATTGTAAATGTCGGATACAATGT
The DNA here is from genome assembly GCA_036479655.1 of Saprospiraceae bacterium. Taxonomy (GTDB): domain Bacteria; phylum Bacteroidota; class Bacteroidia; order Chitinophagales; family Saprospiraceae; genus CAJXUU01. The sequence continues at coordinate 989 of JAZGFO010000196.1, read as the reverse complement.
TCAAGCGGTCAGTGATGGTAAACACAAGCTACTAGTAGCTATGGACACAGGAGATGTTAATGATACTCATGCTTTGGCACCCATGATTGAACAAACTCAAAAAAACTTGCAGGTCACAAAAATGAGTGTTTTGGCCGACAAAGGATATCATACAGGAGCACAACTAACACAATGTGAAAGACTTGGTGTGACTACCTTTGTGTCTCCAAAAGCTAGTGCTGTAAATAAGCGTTTCAATGTTTATGCAATGTCTCTTTTTAAATTTCATTCTGGGACAGATACCTACCGTTGTCCCAATAATGAAATACTGCGAACCAATGGAAAAACATATCAACGTAAAGGGGCAAACAAAAAAGGGACATGGGTAGGGTTTAAACATTACAAAACCAAAGCATGTAAGACTTGTCCGTTAAAAGAAAAATGTACACAAAGTCCTCAAGGTAGAATCATCCAAAGAAGTGAACATCAAGGTGCAATAGAACGCAACAATACAAGAGTCAATAATAATCCAGAATACTACAGAAACAGACAACAAATTATAGAACACCAATTTGGAACGCTTAAAAGACAAAAGGGCTTTACGCATGCGCTTATGAAGACAAAAGAAAAAGTGCTTGGAGAAGTTTCAATCTTGTTTACAACTTACAATCTTAGGAGAAGTCTGTCAATTTTTGGCTTTACAGCTCTTTTAGAGCAATTAAGAAGGCAAAAATCGAAATTTGGACGTATTTTGATCTCCAGAGCCATCGTAATCATTCATGTGTCCAATTTTATTTTTTACAACCCAAGACTACATAGAGTGCCATGTGCCATTTTATAATTATAAAATGTAATTATTTAGGGATAATGCACAGACTCCCGTTATAGATAAGCTAGTAAGTACTAGTCTATAGAAAAAAGTGATATATTAGTACCTAAATAGGTACAATACCAATTTTTTATATAGTTGATGGCGTGAAAATTGAATTATTCTTTGACGACCACAATCC
>JAZGFO010000195.1:0-20208 GCA_036479655.1 Saprospiraceae bacterium | reverse complement strand
CATAATTAAAAGAATTGTCTCGTATAGAAGCATAAATAGGGATACTAAAGCTGTAGATTTTAAAATTAATTCTTGCCGACAAGCCATATTGAAAGGGACTTGTTCGCTGATCAATACCATTGACACCATATAGTCCAAGATTACCTCCAATAGAACCAGACAACTCGAATGGTTTTGCCTTAGTAATTTGTTCTATAGATTGGGACTCAATAGTATAGAATCCATACAATAAGAGAATTGTAAATAAGTATTTCATATTTTTGACTTTATATACTGACAACAACAGCCATCAAAGATTCTGATGCTCTAGTGGTAGTAAATTTTTTAATCTTTCCAGAACCAGACATATTTTCAAATTCAATGACTAAAACATCGTCACCATTAGGTAAAACAGGAATCCATACAAATGTCTTATTGGAATTGATACTTTTATATCCATTGCCTTCGGGTAGTAAGTATCCAGTAGAATTTACACAAGGATAATCTCCAAGAAATGCTTCAATTTCCGCTTTTGTCGCCTTTGTATCTCCTAATAATAGATATGCTTGTCTGTTAAAATAATATACTTCATCGCCAACTATATCAATTATAGAATGAGTACCAGTCAATTCTTGTACTAAATCTCTATAAGGTGGATTATCACATGAAACCAAAAAACCTATTTCTGAGTTATCAACTGTCTTTTTACAACCTACATTTATGTCTTCTAATTCAGCTGTCAATGTCCCAGTCACCAGTGCACTGATTATTTCATCTTCGGCGTCAATAATTTGAACCTCATATAATTTTCCATATTCAAAAGGTCCATTTAGAATGGAATTTGCCCCATTTCCTTTTATTTCTAATCTGTACAATTCGTTAGCAAGAACTGGATTTGAAAACATAAACTCAACTTGCAAGACATTGTTTTCTAACAATCCAAAATTCATTATATCTGGAACAGTAGCATCACAAGCTGTAATTTCAAAACACATCCCTTCTCCTGGTGAGTAATTAGGCAAAAACTGAGTCATACTAAATTTAGACAGTCCGACAAAATTCTTTGGCGCCGTAAATTTCTTATCAAAATAATCTCCAAAAAACGGACCTAAGTTAGCGTCAAAAAATACAGAAAAATCATAATCTAATCCCATATCTACACATCCTTTACCAAACCATGTAAGACTTCCTCCATTTTGCCAATTGAATAAATCTGTAGCTCTAACCCCTGTTGATCCTGACACAGAATAGTAGTTTGACATCTCAACCAATGCTCCTAAAGACACACCTGCGTTATTACCTTCTCCTGCCGTTATTGCAGCGCCGATAGCTACTCCAAAATTTAATGTAGCATTACCATCCAATCCAACTCCTAAATTAACAGAAGGATTTTCAAACATTTTGCTTGCATTTACCACATGATTATATTGCGTAAACTTGAAATCAATATCTAATGATGGATTAAAGGTAGAATTCCAATTCAAATGTCCCATTCTCACATCAATTCTCTCAGGAAAAACAGCTATTAATTCGGCTGACATTGAAGAATTCATATCAAATGACAATATAGGTGCGACAGGTATTGTAACTGTAAGTCCTCCCCAAAAAGTAGCAGGAGTGGGAAAATATTTTAAGCCAAGTCCATTTGGAGGTTGATTCTTTTTATCTTGTTTGGTAGCTAAGACCATTTTGTTTTTAATCTGCTCTGGTGTATCAGTTATGTCAAAGCCTACTGGATTACCAGTGCCGTTTTTGGTACCATACGAAATTCCGACTTTCTTTATTCCGAAATTTTTAAAAGAAATGGTATATAACCCATTTTTCAAACTATCACTTTCTAAATTTCCTTCAAAAAAATCATCTACAATATCCCAGAAATGATTATTATTAGCATCCACCTTTTCTATTGCATTAAAACAATCACTATCTCCCATACAAGGTCCAAAGTATTTGTAAGCTGTGTGTGGGTGAATAGCTTCAATATCAATATTTCCAACAAATTCAAATATTGGTGATAGTGAAAAAGCTGACTGGCCAGGATCGCCAATATTATTAAACAAAGAATTTGTAGTTGCCGCATCTACTGATTCAAAATCATTTTCACTACGTACGGATACAAAGTGATCAAATTCGGAATTAATATAATATTCAGTGAATGCTTCTGGCAATGTTGCAAAGGCAGTCTTCAATTCTATAGTGACACCGCTTTTTTCAATCTCAATAACTCGTCTTAGTAAAAAATCTTCTCTTGATATATAATATCCTGACACAATAATATCTCCAACTTTAATATCATTGAAAAGGTCATCATTATTAAAACTTAGAAAATCATCTGTCTTTGATATTAATAAAAGTTTCTGCTGATCTACAGAAATCTCAATCGTATTAGCACCTAATACATAATATGAACTTCGTAACTCATCAAATGATACATCTCTAATATCAAGTTCTTCTTTGCTACAGCCAGATATGACCATTCCAGCTACTACTAAAATAAAGAAAACATAACTAATTCTGAAAACACTATTATTTAAAAGCATTGTTATAATTTTATGAGGTCTACTACTTAATAACATTAAGTAATAAATTCCATAAAATAAGTTTTCATACACATAAAAGTCATGGTCGATTATTATTTTTGACTAACTATCTAAACCGATTTCTTTAGTATCAAATATTATGTTTGAGATAAGAGCAACTCACTTAAAAACATCTTCAATTCCATAGCTCACCACCCTATTGTCAAAAAATGTTGCTATTAATATTTCATTTGTTTTGCTATTTACAACAATATCTGCAGCATTAATTTCCAGATCTTTTGTATCTAATACTTTTGTTGCTTTGTAAAGGGCATCAATATAGTACACTTCTCCATTCCAATTAGACATAATAAAACCTCCTTGCCAAGGGGCAATTCCGTCCCCTCCTGGCACAATGGATTTACCATGATTAGTAACTTTTTTAGAATCAATGTCAATGCTACTGATATCACCACTATCAAAACCCACCACATGAATGGTTTCATGGTCTACAAAAATGCCATTGCATCCACCAAAATTTTTATCTCGTTTATACAAGGTTACTTTATCATCACTATACCTATATATAGTATTGGTGCTACTATCTGTAAAATACAAACTTCCATCTGGAGCTAATGCAATATCATTAAGAAATTTAGCTCCAGGAATTAATAATCTTTTTTCGATTTCGCCTTTTGATTTATTAATAATCACCAATTCGTCAATATCTGTCACTATGATCTGATTACCCTTAATGACAATGCCTTTGGGGGCATTAAGACCACTTAGCCATTTACTATTCACAATGTTTCCTCGACTATCAATAATGGCAATAAATCCATCTCCATCTTTCTTGGTCGGAGGAACTCCATTGATACACGACACATAATAATTACTTGTCTTATCATCATAAATTAAAGACTCTGAAGTAATCAATATTGAATCAGACATCCACTTTGGTGACAATTTGATAGATTGAACTGGTCCTCTATCATCAGCAGGTCTGGTGATATCTAATTTTGTAGTATCGGTAGTGTCAGGATTAGATTGAGTAGAGTTGTTTTTACAACTTACTATAGCAGCAAGAAGTAATAGGTAATAGAAATAGTTTTTCACAAGCTGTATTTTATAATTGAGAAAATAAAAAACAAATATACCAATAATCTTACAAGAGTTACCGATGCTCCAAATGGATAATCGTATTATTGAAAAACCACTTAACATTGTGATATTAATTAATCAAATAAAAACATGAAAAGAATTATTTATCTCATTCCATTACTATTTTTGATGTCTTGCGGCAGTGACTTTGAAACCCCAGCTATTTACACACACGATAATAACACAATACTAAATTACAAAGCATATCAAAAAAAAGATGGTCTAATGAAGGAAGTCAACAATACGGACGTACCAACACCTGACTTAAATGGTACATTAGGAACAGTAAAAACGTTTGATTTTAATGATTCAGAAGTGGTCCTTGATGATTATGGTGACATAACTACTGAGCAATACAAAGTTGACGGAGACAATCTTACAATCCCTATTTTTGGTCAGCCAGTTTTGATCAAACGTTCTGATTCAAGTGAATCCTTAACTTTTACATCATATTCTGTCGGTGAATTTTTAGAAGGCACACAAGGGTCAAATACTTGGGTGAGCTATGCTTGTGGAGAATACGAAGCTTGTACAGACCTTAGAAGTTAGTTGTATGTGTCAAAAAATTCAATTGTTTTTAAGTTAATTTATCAACAGGTAATTTGTACTTAGGGTCTTCCAAAACATTTACATCTATTATTGCATCTGCATTTGATAACAATCGAGCACAATCCTTACTTAAATGTTTAAGATGCACAACTTTGTCTACTTTATGATATCTTTCAGTTATTCTATTAACTGCTTCAATAGCTGACATATCTGCAATCCGACTTTCTTGAAAATCAATAATTACTTCCTCCGGATCATCCAATACATCAAATTTTGTTGCAAATAAAGTCGTAGATCCAAAAAATAAAGGTCCATATATTTCATAATGTTTTACCCCATCATCATCTACATATTTACGTGCTCTAATACGTTTAGCATTTTCCCACGAATATGCCAATGCAGATATCACAACCCCTAATAATACTGCCACTGCCAGATTATGAGTAATCGCTGTAATCAATGTTACTAATACCATAACGACTACATCCGATTTTGGCATTTTGTTAAAAGTTTTGAAACTTGCCCATTCAAATGTTCCTATAGCTACCATAAACATCAATCCAACTAAAGCCGCCATTGGCAATCGCTCTATCAAACTTGATCCAAACATAATAAAAACCAGCAACATCACTGCTGCTGTAATTCCAGATAGTCTTGCTCTTGCTCCAGAAGAAGTATTTATCAGACTTTGACCGATCATCGCACAGCCACCCATTCCAGATAAAAATCCAGATAATATATTTGCAGTTCCTTGAGCGATACATTCTTTATTACCACTACCCCGCGTTTCTGTAATTTCATCAATGATATTAAGCGTCAATAAGCTTTCTATAAGACCAACACCAGCGACTATAGCAGCAAATGGAAAAACTATTAAAAATGTTTCCATTGTAAACGGAAGATTTGGGATCGATAATGGCGGAAAACCACCTTTGATCGTTTCTCCAGCTTTCATGGTATCTGCAACTGTCAAAGTATCTACTCCAAAAACTAATACAATACCTGAAACAACTAATATCGCTACTAATGATGATGGAATTGCCTTTGTCAACTTTGGCAACCCCCAAATAATCAACATGGTGAGCAGAGTCAGTCCTCCCAATATCATAAGTGGTCCAGATGATAACAATTCTGTTGTTCCCTTTTTATAAAAATTTGGAAATTGAGCCATAAAAATTATTATCGCCAATCCATTAACAAATCCAAACATAACTGGATGAGGCACCAATCTTATAAATTTTCCCAATCTTAAAAAGCCTGCTAAAAGTTGTAATAAGCCTGCAATTATAACTGTTGCAAATACATAATGTAGTATTGTTTCAGGTGTTATCCCTGGAAAAGCACTTTTCAACTGAGTGATTAGCCCAAGAAAAATGACTGCTACTGCACCTGTTGCTCCAGATATCATACCTGGTCGTCCACCAAAAACAGCGGTAACAATACACAATACAAATGCTGCATACAACCCTGTCAAAGGCGAAAACCCAGGAATCAAAGCAAATGCAATAGCCTCCGGAACTAATGCAAAAGCAACAGTAAGACCCGATAGAATTTCTATCCTGTAATCTACTTTTTGAGAAAAATCAAATAAATTAAGTAGTTTTTTCATAATTATTTATCGCTAAAAAATATTGTAATAGAGTTTGGGATTGGTTTGAGGGCGCAAAAATAGTCTTTGTATTGATATATCAGTACTTTTAAAGAGATTTTAGTAAGATTAGCAGAACATAATAATTTTTAATTGTAGAATGAGTTATTTCATGACTCAATAATTGTAAAAAATGAGTAGATCAACCTATTCAATCATATCTGTTAAATAAATGTTCTCTATACAACAAACAACTCCGAAGCTATCCTATCTGCAATTAGTTTTCCAGATTGAGTTACTACATACTTCCCATCAGCACTACTAACAAAACCATTAATACAAAACGCTTCAATCAAACGTAAAAAATGATTTTCAAACTCAGGAAACCGCTCTCTTATTAATTTAATATCCACTCCCCATACAGTTCTCATTCCTATCAATATATATTCGTTATACAATTCACTATTTGTCAACACTTCTTTTTCTAAAGGTAAATATCCAGAAGAAATACTTTTAATATAATTTGCATTATTTGCAATATTCCAAGAACGGGTAGAAGCACCATCAAACGAATGTGCACCAGGTCCAAATCCTAAATATACATCACCCTTCCAATAACTAGAATTATGGATTGCATACTTACCGTTTTTTGCAAAATTTGATATTTCATAATGTTCAAAGTCATCATTTTCCAACATCTCAATTAGTTGATTGTATTGAAAAGCTGCTTTTTCTTCATCTACTGGTTTCACCTTTCCTGTTTTTACAAAATGATGCAATGCTGTTTTTTCTTCGACAGTCAAACAATAAGCTGACACATGTGACACATTAAAATCTATAACCTTTTGCACATTATCTTCCCATTGCATATTAGAAGTTGTAGGCGTACCATATATGAGGTCAATTGAGAGATTATCAATTCCTACATTTTGAGCATCAGCTATACATTTTTGAGATTCGCTGGCATTATGAGCACGATTCATAAATAATAAATCTTCATTAAAAAATGATTGTACACCGATACTCAATCGATTAATTGGAGCCTTAGACAACATCTCGAGGTATGACAATGATAGATCATCAGGATTTGCTTCCATTGTGATTTCTGTTGACTTTTTCCAAGAATAATGTTTTGCTAATTCTTCAAAAATAAAATTTATATCTTTTTCAGATAACAAAGATGGCGTACCTCCTCCAAAATATATACTATTCAATACAGGTGTCTGTATATAATCTGCTCTCAAACCAATTTCTTTAACTAAAGCAGCTAACAACTCATCCTTATACTTCAATGACGTTGAAAAATGAAAATTGCAATAGTGACATGCTTGCTTGCAAAAAGGAATATGGATATAGATACCTGCCAAAACTTATAAATTACGGTTATTAACTTAGATTTTGCAACAAAGATAACCTGAAAATCCACAACTACACATGCCAACAATTTAGACTATACTAAAAATTTATTTATTATTCATTAAAAATTGTTATTTTTGCACAAACAAATAAAAGAAATGGATTATCTATTACAAACACTTTCAGAACCTTGGGCAATACGAGCATTAATTACAAGTTCGTTGATTGGCATAATGTATGGGGTTCTCGGTTGTTTTATTGTTTTGAGAAATATGTCATTAATAGGTGATGCATTATCACACGCAATTCTACCTGGTGTATTTTTTGCCTTTGTCATTGTGGGTTATAGCACCATTGGCTTTTTCTTAGGTTCTGTAATAGCTGGTCTAGTCACCGCAGTATTAATAACATGGATTCAGCATAATATCAAAACAAAAAATGATGCTGCTATTGGGATAGTATTTACACTTATGTTTTCGATAGGAGTTATTGGGATTAGCTGGCTCAATAATGCAGAAGGAGTTCACTTAGATTTAAAAGATTTTTTGGTAGGAAGTATAATGGGAATTTCAAATGAGGACATTGTACTTACAGTGATCGTATTTATATTTACAATTATCAGTATTACTATTTTTTATAGATATTTATTTGTGACAACTTTTCAGAATATTATAGCACAGACTATGGGAATTTCGACCAAGATGGTGCATTATTTTTTGATGTTACTTTTATCATTTGCCATAGTAGCTGGATTAAAAACAATAGGAGTAATATTGGTCGTTGCTTTATTAATCACTCCATCTTCGACAGCTTTGCTGCTTTCAAATAAGTTAAAAAAAGTTATTTTTATTTCTGCCTTTATTGGAATGTTGTCTTGTATCACTGGACTAATCGCAGCGATCGTATACAACACACCACCAGGGCCTGCAATGGTTATTGTATCTACGATATTCTATTTTACAGCTGCATTGTTTTCTCCTGAAAAAGGATTGATTCTACGACTTAATAGATCAAGAAAACAAAAAATAAAAATTGAACGTGAAGATATACTTCGCCAAGCAAACAAGCATGGAGTATCTAACCCACTGACATTAGAAAAGCTTATCGAAAAATTAGGTATTAAAAAACAACGCTTGATAAGACTTTTAAGCAACTTAAAATCTGATGGCATAATATCATCAGAAGGAGCCGGGATATCACTAACTATAAAAGGAAAAGTACAGGCAGAAACTTTGGTAAGAGCACATAGACTCTGGGAATCATACCAAGTACAACACATGGGGCTAAATGAAGAGCAAATCCATGATGAAGCAGATAGATTAGAACATCATTTGACAGATGAGATCTTAGATGAAGTAGATGCAAAATTGGGATATCCAAAAATGGATCCACATGGCTCTCCTATACCTAAGAAATCAACTAATAAAGTAAAATCATTGCTCTATCAAAAACCTAATATAAGATTAAAAATCATTAAAAACCAAGAGTCTGAAAGTGTTGAAAGCGATCTCTGGGAATTAGGTATTCTACCAAACACCTACATTCAAATTACTAAAATCACTAATGAAAATGTAATTTTAAAACAAGGAAATAAAGTTATAAAAATGAATGCCGATCTTGCTGGTCAAGTAATGGTGAGTAAAAAGTAAGGTTATTATTTTTTATTGTTCAGTTTCAGATTTATCTTCTAAGGATTCCATTGCTTCTACTGTCCTGTTCCAAAAATCAGAAAAAATAGGTTTTGCTGCAACAAAAATAGATTTACCCGCTTCTGGCAATGGTTTTAAAACAGGAAAAGTAATAGAACTTTCAATGGTTTCCTTTTTTATCACATTATAATTGTTAAGCGTAAAAACTATCAAACTTAATAAAAATGCAAAAAACAATCCCTGTAAAACTCCACCTGCCAACTTATTAACGACATTTATATTAGTTGCCTTTAGTATTCCTTCTAATTTCCTACCGACAAATCTGATAACAGCCATTACAACTAAAAAGGTGATAACCAATCCTAATAAATTATTTATCGCTGGTGAAATATTAAATACACTTTCCAATAAATCAATAGCGTACGAAGATAATTTCATCGCTGCTAATATCCCTATCAATAAACTAAGCGTATCAAATACTGTTTTAATCAATCCACGGCTATATCCTGTATAAAACCCAAATGCTACTATTAAAACTGTTACAATGTCAAGAATCATAATTAATTATTATATTTAAAAAGTTAGTTCTCCCACAAAACTAATTTTTGTTTTTGATTTTCTATTAATTTATTCGACGAATTCAATGTTTTTTCGTCTTTCCTTGGCAATAACTACTCTTTTGCAAAATAAAAACCTTCCATATTAGTTTTATTTTATATATTTGTTACATATCAAATCCTAATTTTGAGTAAAAGTCTAAAAATATTGTTATTTCTTCCTCTATTTTGCGGAGCGCTCTTTGGTCAATCCACAGACAGTAAGGTTTCTTTAATTGGAGACAATGAAGAAGAATATGAGTTATTAATACAAAATTGTTCTACAATGTTACTTGACATTAGTAATAACAGTATGGATAAAGCATATGGACTTTGGACAAACATGTTAGGCAAAATGGAAGTTGAAGCAGAAAAAGATGGATTAGATCTTAAAGGTGTTAAAATTTGGATTAATTCGTTTTGGGCAGCAGATGGCACTATTAATAAAATTGTCTATTACCCAAAGCCAAACTCTAAAAATATGGATTTTGATCAAATTTCTATCTTTTTTGAAAAGTTTGCGACAACTTATACCCTACCCATAACTTCTGACAATTGTTTTTCTCATTATGGCAGTGCTTCATTCCCTATATTTACTAAGTTTAAGACAACTTACGAAAAGTAGTGATTTTACTTTCAATCATTTTTTAATATTCTTTTTCATTTATAGAATTAGTGATTTAACAGATACTTATTAGTTAATTAATTTGCTATTTATGACACTTGTAAAGTTATCGAAATCAAATTTTTCAATTCAACTTTTAACGCTCTTGATTATTGGTAGTTTCTTTACTTTTCATTCTTGTAGCAATCGAGCAGAACCAAATTTTGAGAGATACAATACTGGCATAGATTTCGACCTACACACAATTGAAGTATTTAATGATATACTATATACAACTGGAGGCGATGTGTGGTCATTAAGCCAACTTTCCAAATCATCAGATGGAATAAATTGGAAAGTAGATTCACTTTCAAACAAATCAATTTTTGATCTATTGATAACAGAAAACAATATTTATGGTGTAGGTGTAGACGGATATATCTTTTCTGGAAATCCTATAGAGTTTCATCGCACAAAATATTGGGGTATATTACACGCTATAGAGCAATCTTCCAATGGATTTGTCGCTGTAGGTGGCAAAAACTGGAACAAAGGATATATCTATACTCTTAATAGAGAATTAACAATAGATACAACATTTACATACGATCACGAATTGAGTAGTGTTGCCATGGCTCCAGATGGGACATTGACAGCAGTAGGTTATGGGATAATATTGACAAGCACAGATGATGGATATTCTTGGAGTAGAGAAGAAGTTGATGGAGATTTTTACAACAGTATTGCTTACAATTCAGAAGGAGTAGGATACATAATAGGCAATAGTGGTAATATTCTCATTTCTTACAATAATGGTAAAACATGGGACACAAAAAAAAGTGGATATTCATTATGGAACAAAAAAACAATGAGAAAGATAGTTTTTGACGATTCCCTTCAAGGAGTTATCGTTGGCAAAAAAGGGTTGATATTAAAAACGCTTGATGGTGGAAAAACGTGGGAAAATATATCTATATCTACTATTAATAATTTCTATGATGCTACAATCTTTAAGAATCAAATAATAATTGCAAGTAACGCTGGAATAGTCTATAAAATAAATCTATAATTATATCTATTTAGGCAAAAAACATCCAATTATTCAATAATTACATTTTCCACTAAATTTAAAACGCACATTTTTGAATAATGATGGTCAAAAAGCCTTATTATTCAATAAATTTTAAGAAATTCGCACACTTTTAACTGTTACAATATTTTGAACATAATGAATCTTTGTATTGATATTGGTAATACGCGTATAAAAATCGGAATATTTAATGATGGTGTGTTAATATATAATGATACTTTTAAAAGAATGACGCAAGAAGAAATCAAAGTATTATTTCAAAAATATAAAATAACAAAGGCTATAAGTAGTAGTACAAGAAAAAGTATTTCTACTTTTGAAAAAAGAATAAACAGGCATATTAAATTAACAAGATTGACACATAAAACACTTGTACCTCTTACTAATCTATATCAAACACCTAATACTTTGGGTAAAGATAGATTAGCTGGAGTAGTAGCGTGTACAAAACTGTATCCAAATCAAAATTGCCTCGTTATTGATGCCGGTACATGTATCACATATGACATCATCACTGCTAAAAAAGAATATCTCGGGGGTAATATTTCGCCAGGTTTAAAAATGAGAGCAGAAGCGATGGATACCATGACATCTACACTACCAATAGTCAAACCAATATACAATAAAGACTATATTGGAAAAAACACTACCATGGCAATGCAAAATGGCATTGTCTACGGCACAAAATTTGAAATTGAATCGTTAATAACTATGATAAAACAAGATATCGGAAATATTAACGTAATTATAACGGGTGGAGACGCTCAATTTTTTGTAGATATCTTAAATTCTAAGATATTTGTCCATTCATATTTAATATTAGAAGGATTAGACGTAATAATAAACTATAATGCAGCATAAAATAACATTGCTTTTATTGGCTTTTTTCATAACCATTCAACTGTCAGCACAGACTAATGGCAATTCTCCGTATTCAAGGTATGGCATTGGAGATTTAGTGGATGACAACTTCATGCATACTAGATCCATGGGAGGTATCGGTACAGCAAGCATTGATGGATATCATATCAACATTGTTAATCCTGCAAGTTATGCTTCATTAAGATCGACTGCCTTTGACTTAGGCTTAGCAGCAAAAAAGTCTACACTATCAAGTGGTGATTTAACTAGTTCTTCTTGGAGTGGTAATTTAGAGTATATATCTTTAGCATTTCCAATTTTCAATCCAATAAATGAAATATTGGATCAAGAGAAACGTAAAATAAATTTAGGTATGGCATTTACGCTTATGCCTAATAGTAGTGTGAGTTATAACATTGTATCAGAAGATAACATTGATGGGATTGGCGATATAAGTAGAGCATACACTGGCAACGGAGGAAGTTACAAGTTCTTATGGGGAAATGCAATCAAATACAAAGATTTTTCATTTGGGATTAATTTAGGTTACCTTTTTGGCAAAATTAAATATAGTCGTAATGTAAATTTTTTAGATATACCAGCTGCCTATCACAATAGGTTCTTTTCTGAGTACAATATGAAAGGTTTATTATTTGATTTTGGTGCAATATATTCTAATGTATTAAATAAAAAACAACTATTAGACAAGACAGCAGTAAACTCAAAATTGGTCACTGTAGGAGTCAGAATTAAGTCTGCAACAAAATTTAATACAAATTTAACAAGTTTAGAAATCGCACTTCAAAATGCTGGTTTTGGTAATGTATTAGCTGATACATTATCAAGTGTGATAAATGAAGAAGGCACTGGCAAACTCCCTGTAGAGATAGGGTTTGGGGTAAATTACTACAGTGGCGAAAAATATATGATAGGTTTGGATTTTAGCACAACCAATTGGTCATCATATCACAACGATGCGGACAAAAACACAACTATTAATCAGCTTTCTAATACATTTGCTGTGTCAATCGGTGGTTTTTATCGTCCTAATTATAAGTCATACAATCATTATTTCAAAAGAGTTTATTATAGATATGGCATGAACTATAATACAGACCCTAGAAATATTGAAGGTACTCAGTTAAATAATTTTGGTGTGACTGTAGGAATGGGATTACCATTTATATACCAAAGAAAAATATCTCATGCGAATATAGGATTTGAATTGGGAAAAAGAGGAACAGGTACTCCTATAACAGAGACATACTATAAAATATCATTAGGGTTTACATTTAATGATGATGACTGGTTTGTAAAAAGAAAATACAATTAAAAAAGATAGAAAATACTATCAAAATATATACAAGAGCTGTAAAGCTTATTATTAGACGCAATCAAATAGATCAAATTATGGAACGATTAACAAAAATTTTATTAGCTGCAATTTTTACTTTTATCACAGTCGGAATGGCTAATGCACAATGTGAAAATTGGAATGACTCAGCTCAGAAAGACGAAGCAGAAAATGCACACACGATCTATCGTCAAGCCTTGAAAGGAAAAGATTACGCTTTAGCTTTTGAACACTGGCAAATAGCATATGGGATAGCACCATCAGCAGATGGGAAGAGGGATTATCACTTTACCGATGGCGCAATTTTATTTTTAGAGAAATTTAAAACAGAAACTGATGAAACAAAGAAAGCTGAATATAAAAAGAAAGGACTTTCTCTTATAGATGATGCAATAGCATGCTACAAATCTAATGGCATCACAAGATCTAAATGTAATGGAGAACAAGCCTGTATCGATAAAAGAATAGGATACCTCGCAGGAAGAAAGGCTTACGATATGTTCTATACCTACAATACACCCTATAGTCAAACATTGGCTGCTTTAGAAATGGCAGTGGACAAAAGTGGTAATGATATTGAATATATCGTATTTGATCCATATGCAGCAATAGTAGTATATGAGTTTGAAAAAGGAAATATGGATAAAGTAAAAGCCAGAGGTTTATATGAAAAATTAAATGAACTTGCAAATTATAATATTGAAAACAATGCAAAATTAGCAGAATATTATAAGCAAGCCAAAAGTGCGATGAACTCTAAGTTTAAAAAAATTGAAGATGGTATTTTTGACTGTGACTACTTCGTTGCCAAATTAAAACCTCAATATGAAGCTGATCCTGATAACAAAGAAATTTGGAAAGGTATTATCGCTAAATTAAAAAAACAAAATTGCCCAAGTAGTAATAGTTTTTTAACAGAAATAGAAAGCAAATACAAAAGTTGGGCAGCTGCAACGAATGCTTCTCGACAAGCAGAATTTGAAGCTAGCAACCCTGCCTTACTGGCTAAAAAAGCGTATGACAGTGGTGATTTTACTGGAGCAGCAGCAAAATATCAAGAGGCTATTAATGCAGAAGCTGATCCAAATAAAAAAGCTACATATTTGTTTAGTTTAGCTTCTATTCAATTTAGAAAACTAAAGAAATATAGTGCTGCCAGAAATACAGCCAGAGAAGCTGCTAAAAACAAACCAAACTGGGGAAGACCATTCATGTTGATTGGAGATATGTATGGATCATCAGCAAGAAGTTGTGGAAAATCTTGGGATCAAAGATTGGCAATTCTTGCTGCAATGGACAAATACAGACATGCTAAGTCTATTGATCCATCTGTAGCTGAAACTGCAAATAAAAGATTAGCCAAATATGCAAAATCAATGCCTATTAGAGAGGATGGTTTCCAAAGAGGAGTAAAAGAAGGAACATCAGTAACTGTAGGATGTTGGATTGGAGAAAGTGTAAAAGTTAGATACCAATAATAGAAGTTATATTTTATAGAATACTAATACTGTTTTGTAAAATAGAGTATAGTATAATTAAAAACAGCAAAACGAGTAAATTATCAGAGGTGTGATTAAGTTCATACCTCTTTTTTATATACGTTAAAATGAGATCTAAAAATGTCATATTGAAAAAGCAAAAAAAATCAATAAACTTGGTCGTGCACTAACCTAGCCGCTGTGATTAGAGCATTTTTGCTTATGACAAGGGAAATATGCTGTCCACTGATACTATTACTTATCAGGTGCATCCATATTTTATTTTCTCGCAAAGTGCTTATAGCTTTTTCCAAAGCATAATTGTGTCTTCCAAGAATTGCAATAATGCCAATATCTTCATTAATACGAATACTTGAAATTTGATTTTTCAATAATTCGTCTTTAAATTCTTCTGTAAGTACTAGTTCTGTGTCATTTACATCAGTATCACTAATAACAAATCCTATTCCACGCTCAGATGAAGCTTGAGATATCATTTTAACACTAACTTTTTTCTTTCTTAATGCACTAAATATTCTAGCATCTATACCAATCTTATCTGCTAAGTCACTCCCCTCAATAGTTACCAAAGCTACATTTTCAATAATAGAAACTGCTTTAATTCCCTTTTTACCGCCCAATTTACTAATTGTAGTACCTTTTTCATTAGGGTATTTTGTACTCTTTATGACCAATGGTATATCAGACTGCATTAAAGGTTGAATTGTCTTAGGATGTAATAAATTAGCACCAAAATTTGCCATTTCATTTGCTTCTCTATAAGTCATTGATTCTATCAATACAGCATTTGGCACAATACTCGGATCAGAACTAAACACTCCTCGTACATCTGTCCAGTTTTGTACTTCCTTAGCTTGTATAAAATTAGCAATGAGAGTCGCAGAATAATTACTGCCATTCCTACCTAATGTAACCGTTCTATTTTTTTCACTGCTTGCTATGTAACCTGTAATCACTGGAATATCCCCTCTAGCAATACTTTTAAATACTGCTTTTGTCTTTATCCTACTTTTATCAAAATCAACAATAAAATCATCTATAACTTTTTTAGTAAAGATAAGTCCTCTAGCATCTAAAGCAAACCCCTTAATATTATTTATTTTTAAGTAATACACAAGCACTTTGGCACTTATTATTTCTCCAAACGAAACTACTTTATCATGAGCAAATTCATTATCTTCTTGCAACAATTGTATAGCGGACAAAGTAGATCTCAGCGCTTCTATTTCTTGTCCAATATCTAAATCTCGAAAATCTTTTAATTGGTAATCAATAAATACTGAAAGTTCTTTCGTGAAATCCAAGCCTAATTTAGCTATATTAAATAAGTCAACAAGCATATTTGTACTCTTTCCACGAGCTGAGACTATGATTGCCAATGTATTATTTTCTTTCGTTTTCCTTATTATACTTAATACATTGGACAGTGCTTTTTTATCATACAAAGAAGACCCTCCAAATTTTAGAACTACTCGTTTATTTATTGATTCTACTGGATTATTTCTTTGAAAATACTGCTCAACAATTGCTGAAATTTTATCCACTTCCACCAAAAATCCATCATGACCATAATCAGATTCTATTTCATGATAGATTGCATTTGGCAATTGTTCTGCTAAGTATTTCTGAAATCTTACAGGTACTAATTTATCGGATGTAAATCCTATAACTAATGCATTGGTATTTATTCGTTTTAGTGCAAGCATTTCACCACCCCTATTTCTCCCCAAATTATGCGAATCAATACACTTGGTTAAATAGTAATAGCAAAGTGCATTAAATCTCTTAATAAATTTATCTCCTTGATATTGAATATAAGAAGAGGCTTTAAAATCATCAACTTTATCTTCTATATCAGATTGGGTATCTACAAAAGCTTCTGTTGTCCTATAAGTCAGCATAGCAATAGCTCGAGCCGCTTTCATACCTGCTCTTCCGCCTTCGGCTGTACCAAAAGTAGAATCAGATTTCATAGCGATTCGTTGAGTCTCATGAATAGCTATACCCCAAGCAGATTCTTTAGCACTTGTTGCTAAAAGAATCAAATGATCTATTTCTCCTTCAAAACTATACACAAATTCAAGTGCTTGATATCCCCCAAAAGAACCTCCAATAGCTGTATGGATCTTGGTAATCGACATTTTTTTTGCCAATAATTTATGACAAATTACTATATCTCTTACTGTAAAAGCAGGGAAAGTTAAGTCATATGGTCTTGTGCTCCCATATGGCGACCCAATAGTATTAGCACATACAATAAAGTACTTATCAGGATCAAAGATACATCCTTCACCAAATAATCCCGTCCACCATGACATGACATCTGAATCTGCAGATATTGCATGAAACACCCAAATAACATTATCACTATTTTCGTTTAGTTTTCCGTAAGTGTGATATACT
This sequence comes from Saprospiraceae bacterium, assembly GCA_036479655.1. Lineage (GTDB taxonomy): Bacteria > Bacteroidota > Bacteroidia > Chitinophagales > Saprospiraceae > CAJXUU01. The sequence goes on along the minus strand of JAZGFO010000195.1, from coordinate 3,000 downwards.
ATCTCAATATCTGCTACACTCTCTCCTGATTCTAAAATCAGCGTTCCTTTATGTTTGTATTTATTTCTCAATTTTCTTTTTTCAATAATTAATTTACAGTTGATTAAGAGATTGATGGATATCATATATCAAATCATCTATATGCTCTAACCCAACTGATAATCTTATAAAACCAGGAGTAATGCCCATTGCCAATTGTTCCTCATTTGTTAATTTAGAATGTGTAGTAGAAGCTGGGTGCGTTGCTATACTCCGACAGTCCCCTAAATTTGCAGTCAAACTATGTAGTTTCAAATTATTTAAAAATTTAATCCCTGAATCAATGCCTCCACCAAGTTCAAATGCTACTAATCCGCCACCATATTTCATTTGTTTCTTTGACAATTCAATTTGTGGATAAGAATCTAAATGAGGATAAACAACATTATTAGCTAAAGCGCTTTCTTCAAGAAATTTAGCAATTTTAAGTGCATTATCACAATGCCTATCCATGCGTATTGATAAAGTTTCTAAACTTTTAGACAACACCCATGCATTAAAAGGAGAAAGAGACGCTCCTGTTCTTCTTACAAAATCGTAACAAATTGATACCAAATTTTCATTCCCAACAATAGCTCCACCCAATACTCTACCCTGACCATCAATATACTTAGTTGCAGAATGTATAATAAGATCTACTCCAAATTTTGTAGGTTGTTGCAAATATGGGGTTGCAAAACAATTATCAACTATAAAAATCAATTCATTTGCACTAGAAAGTCTGCCCAAGAATGACAAATCTCCCATTTTTAATGTTGGATTTGAAGGCGTTTCTAAATATAATATTTTTGTGTTTTTCTTAACAGATTTCTCCCAACTTTCATTATCATCGATATCTACCAATGTATATTCAACTCCCATTTTTGGTAAAATTTGAGTTATTATATAAAGACTATTTCCAAATATATCATTTGATGCCAAAACATGATCCCCTTGACTTAGATTTGCCACTAAGGAAGTATATACAGCTGCCATCCCAGATGCTGTAGCTATTCCCGAATCACACCCTTCTAATGCACACAGTTTTTCAATAAACTCTGAAGTGTTTGGATTTGAAAATCTTGAATATAAATTACCTTCTTCTTTACCTTGAAAAATTGCAGCCCCTTGTTCTGCATTCTCAAATGTAAAACTTGAAGTCATATAGATAGGTACAGCATGTTCTCTATTGTGTGTCCTCTTAGACTGAATCCTAATCGCCTGTGTTTCGAATTTGTATTTTTTTTCCATTTCTTTAAAATAATTACTATCAAAAAAAATGGATAAAGTGCATGATTATGCAATTTGCTCATCTTTCTCATTATTAAAAATGAGATAGGAATTAGCACCTTTGCTATATAGCTGGTTGCTAAGGTTTCGCAGGGCCTTTCCCTCCACCTTTCTTGATAAGTATATAAACTAATAAATTAAAAGAACTTTCTTTCTATTACAAAGGTAAAATTCTAATTGAGTTATTCAAGAATCTTCAAGCTTAAATATTTAAACAAAAAAAAAGAGGCTGTCTATATTTAGACAGCCTCATAAAATATTCTATATCAATATATTCTATTTTATCACAATCAATCGTTTAACTTCATTGAAGCTTCCTTGAGTTATATGTACAACATATGCTCCGGCTGGAAGATCAGTTATAGTTATAGATTTACTATTGTAACCTGTAAGGTTAGATTCCACATTAATGCTTCTTACTAATCGTCCACTATTATCAATAATGGTTATATCTATTGCGTCACCGCTTGACATATCCAATGATAACACTGTTTCTCCTATTGATGGATTTGGCGATAAGCTAATAACGTTTCTCGTTGATATTACCTCAACAGATACTATTTTACTATACTCATATTTACCATCTACATCTATTTGCTTGATTCTATAGTAATGTAATCCTGATACGATGTTCTTATCTTCAAAATCGTATGATTGGATATCCGTACTATTACCTGCACTACTTGTCTCTCCTATCAATTCAAATGAACCTCCTTCAATTTTACGTTCGATTTCAAATATTTCTGTATTTGTTTCTAACGCTGTACTCCAACTTACTACATTAACATCACCTTTATTTACAGCTGATACACTCAACCATTCTACAGGCAATACTCCAAATTTAAGTCCCGCATCAATATTGATATAGTTTTGTCCTGGCTCCATACTATATGCAGCAGTTGTTCTATATCCAAATGTATGGTCTACATCACTATCTACAAGTTCTCCACCTGTATTTGGTGTAGTGAATCCGTATCCACTTGGAGGACTAAATCTCAAGTAATAATCTTGTTTCTGTAAATACTCTATTGAGTAGATACCAGATGCATTAGTTGTTGATTGAGCTACTTTGTTACCAGTTGCCAATTCAAAAGCTTCTACCAAGACATTCTCAACATTTGCTTCTCCACTTTCTTGGATACCGTTCTCATTCTCATCATGCCATACTCTATTCCCGGCAGTTGCCATTGGATAGAATCCTGCACCAATATTTGTAATATCTGATCCACCATTTACATATATTGTATTAGTAGTTCCAGGTCCATGTTGATTAGTCAAATCACTATCAATCTCTTCATTATTACCAATATTAGCTACTGCTTGTACTAACCCTTGTGGAGGCATTATTACTTCAATGAAATATGTTCCCGGAGGAGCACAGAAGTTAAAATACCCATCATCAGAAGGTGTTCCTGGCTTGTGATCAGTAACTGTTGTTTGTACAATTTCGTATGATCCATTTATTAATGCATGTAAATTAACGATTAGACCGTCAATTCCATTTTCATTAGGATCAGCAATATCATTTTCATTAGTATCATACCATACTAAATCTCCAATATTTGTACATTCAAAGAATCCTCCATCTACCTCTTCTGTCGAAGATTCTTCTAAGTAAAACAAACCAGAAGAATAAGGTCCAAAGAATCCAGTAATATCACTGTCTGTAGATGGATCATTTCCATTGCCAGA
>JAZGFO010000194.1:0-6312 GCA_036479655.1 Saprospiraceae bacterium | reverse complement strand
CACTGTCGGACTCTACTCCCAAAGGAGTTCATTCAGTCATGTCTGATAAGACAGCATCTAACTTTCCCAAATATTTACTTCAGGGACGATATCTATTTCAAATTTTTGAGATACAGCAATTTGTATATCATTGGCAAATTCTAATATTTCTTTTCCCGTAGCTTTACCATAGTTGACAAGAACGAGAGCATGGTTTTTATGTGTGCCTGCATCACCGACTCTTTTTCCTTTAAAACCTGCTTTTTCTATAAGCCAAGCTGCAGGAATCTTGGTATGATCTGCATCAACAACATAGTTAGGAACATTTGGGTAACTTTGTTTCAACTTTTCAAAATCCTTCTTTTCTATTACAGGATTTTTAAAGAAACTACCCGTATTTGGAACAATTTTGGGGTCTGGTAATTTTAATGTTCTTATTTTGATTATTGCATCCGCAACATCTGCAATTGTAGGTGTATTGATTTTACTTTCTTCTAGCATTTTTATTATTGCACCATATTGCATATTTAGCATTGGTTTTTTACTTAGAATATAATTTACGTGTGTAATAAAACATTTCCCTTTTGCTTCCTTTTTAAAAATGCTATCTCTGTACCCAAATTGACAATCTTCTCTAAAGAACAATTTAGATATTCCTTGGGTTAAATCTATCGCTTTGAGACTATGAAAACTATCTCTTTGTTCTACTCCATATGCACCAATGTTTTGAATAGGTGCGGCTCCAACGCTTCCCGGAATTAGGGCTAAGTTTTCGATTCCTCCGAGATTTTGACTTATAGTCCACATCACAAAATTATGCCAATTTTCACCAGCCCCAATACTTACTAAAACTTCATCTTCGTCTTCATCAACTATATGGATTCCTTTGATTTCATTTTTGAGAATATAGGCATCAATATCTCCTACAAGTAGGATATTACTACCTCCTCCAATAATTTTCAATGGTTTATTGCCTTTGACCAAAACTTCATACAAGCCACGCTCTGAATATATAGGAATAATTCCTTTTGATTCTGCACTTATGTGCATCGTATTAAAGTTAAGAAGATTTGTTGTGTACATATTCGTTTTTCTATACTAAAAATGATTACAATTCACTGTTAGGATCAGAAATATCTTTCATTTTGGGAAGATTGAGATCATATTGAACTCCAAAATTAAAAACCTTTGCATTTGTTTCTGGATCATATCCATATCGTACAAAAGCTTGTGCACTTACTCCACTCATTCCAAACCCATACCCTATCTGTCCTACATATACTTTATACAATTCTCGTTTACCTCCTTTAGCTTCAAATTCGTCAGTTAAATAATACAACTCAGTTTTTGTATATTGAATACCAGCACCGATAGATAATCCAAATTTCCCTTCTTTGTCTAAGCCCGAGAGTCCTCCAAAATTAAGTTTTGCCAGTATTGGATAAGACACTGTTCCTAAACCTTTATAGTCCTTAACTGACAGGCCAAATAATCCAATTGTTGCTTGAGCTTCTATTGATACAGAAAAACTTTCAGCACCCAACCATAATTTAGGTCCTACTCCTAAGTTTAACAACAAACTACCAGCAGAGGTTGAAACTCCAGTATTATCTTCAGGATTCTGATAATAATGATAAACATCTGTACTTGCTGTCACCCCATACCCAAACTGCGAAAAACCTGAATTTGCAATAAAGAAAACGGATAAAAATGTAAAAAGATATTTCATTTAATATTTGTTTGTCGTTTTAATAAAAATATAGATCCAAAAGTAGAAAATAACATCTATTATAATACGTTTTCTATCCATTGTTTGTAACATAAACAAATAAATTACTGCAAATGTTTTTTAAATACTAATATGCATTATACAACCTTACCTATAACTATGTCCTTTTTTGTTTTATAAAACAATTTTGAAACAGCGACTATCAAAGTAAAAAGTACAAACATTACTAATTCTAATGATATAATATACCAAGGCCAAGGACCTAAATAATTGTAAATAGTATCAGCGTTGGGTTTTGCCATTAAGTATAGATAATTACTCCCTAAAAGAAGATTTATTGGATATACAATTGCAGCGATTACATTGAGGCATATTGCAGATCTCAATGCATCTTTGTATGTATATCTAAAACCCAAAACATAGGTAGTATATACTGCTAATATTGGTAACCACATATGAACTACCCAATAACGAATAGCTTCGTAATGTGGTAATACATTTTTAAGATCAGGCGTTATATTTGACTGGACAGTACCAGCAAGAATCCAAAAGAAAATAATTGACAACAACAATCTACTTTTTAGAAATAGCGCAATAATCATAAACAAAGGTAGCATATTGCAAAGATGTAAAGGCAAATCAACGGTATGATCAAAATTCCCCAAATACATCCTAAAAAACACTTTAAACAATTGTGTAAAATAGACTGCACAACTAAGTAATATGGGATACTTCCATCTTTTTTTTTTATTCCATTTGTACTTACCAAAATACAAAAAAAACCACCCTAAAATCAATATCACAAATACACATATAAAGTGCTCCAGGTTATAAGGAACAAAGTTGTTGGTATCTGTATAAAATGACTCCATTATTCTTTTTCTTCTATAGGAATTATTTGCGTTTGCTCTCCAAAATACTGAACAAATCGTTGCATATCACTAGCTAATTCTTTATTCCCTGTGGCACTAAAATAAGTATCTGCCATTGATCGAAGTGTTTGATACATAAATCGATCCATTTCAGAAACTTGCAACTCTCCTGTCCACAGATCAATCTTATATGTTTCAAGGTGCTTTTTATCAAAAAAAGACACAAGCATTGCTTTACAATCCATAGGTTTAGTACCATTGGGGTTGTCAGTACTATTCCATTCGATCTTTTCTGGATGCTTTTTTTCATTAAGCTCTACATTTATTGTTATTGTATTCTTTATTTTCTTGGTCATTATTATTTATTTATAATTTGAATTTTGTAAATCAATCCCATTTATTGACTTTACACATATCCTGTTTTTCCTTTCATTTCTTTTGCATATATCTCTTGCAAGTCATGATTTATATCTTTTAATTCTAAAAATGCATCGCTTTTTGAGCGGTATGGTTCCTTTAGTACAAACATTTTTGAAAGTACAGATCCATTTACATCATGACTTTGGAGTTGCATCACTATACCTTCTTTTTCAAAATATTTCATCTCTCTTTTTAACACCCTTACTGGAAGCCCTGTGGACAAGCACAACTCTTGAAAATGAATCTTATAATCATAATGCTTAAATATTGTCAACAAATCCTCTAAAGTCATAAATGGTGCTTCAGAAAGCTCTAACTCATAGGGCTTGACAATCTCTCTTTTTAAGGTGTAGTAAGTCTTAAAAGAATTTGTATAAAAGGGTTTCAATATATCGTTAGTCTGTAGGTGAGTCAATCGCATTCCTGCTTCAGTAACACTAAGTCCTGATAATCGAGACAATTGTTTTTTATTCAACATTTTGTCAGGCTGCTTATCAAATAATTCTAACACTTCTTTGTCAGTAATAATACTTTGACCTCTAATAACACCTTTCTTATAATTAGTACTATACATAGAACCTAAAACAACCAATAAGGCCAAACATGTTAAAATGATTGACAATATTATACCTCCTGCTATTGTTAGTATATATAACATTAGTTTAAGTATTTTTTCATTTCATTTATTATTGCATCTAGTGGCAATTTAGTATTCAAATTTGTGCTTACTACTTTTAATACATCACCAATCATCAAAGGATTAAAGCCTAATTTTACTCCAAAATAATGAAACATTTCTTCTTCTTTATCTTGTATTTCTCCATCTATTCTCATTAAAAAAATCAAATAATAAAGAATCGTCATTCGTTCCATTTCACTTTTTGGGATATACATATAGTCGTTTGATTCCACTACTAATTCACTTACTCGCTTAATATTAATACCCATTGACAAACTAGCTTTTAAAATATATGCCAATTCATTTTCATGAAGATGCCCATCTGTTTTTGACATATTGACGAGCAACATAATCACATTTTCTTTTTTTGCTTCTTCTGCTAATTCTTCAAAGTTCATACAGTAATTTTAAATCCCAAATATCATTTATAGTCTTTCTAATATTTTTTTATTCCCCTTTTAGAATATTTCTACTGATTACAAGTTTTTGAATCTCACTGGTCCCCTCTCCTATTGTACATAGTTTTGAATCTCTAAAAAACTTTTCTACAGGAAAATCTTTTATATATCCATAACCTCCAAATATTTGAATTGCATCAGTTGCAACTTCAACACAGGTTTCTGATGCAAAATATTTAGCCATTGCTGATATAGTTGTCATTTTTTTGTGATTATTTTTAAGATATGCCGATTTTCTTATCAATAATTCTGAAGCTTGAATTTTAGTAGCCATATCTGCAAGTTTAAAACTAATTGCTTGAAACCTAGAGATTGGTTTACCAAATTGTTCTCTTTCTTGAGCGTACTTAAGAGATGCTTCATATGCACCTTTGGCAATGCCTAATGATAGGGCCGCTATACTTATTCTTCCTCCATCAAGTACTTTCATCGCTTGTATAAATCCTTCTCCTACCTTACCTAAAATATTAGCTTTTGGTACTCTACAATCTTCAAATATCATCTCTGCCGTTTCAGAAGCTCGCATACCTAATTTGTTCTCTTTTTTTCCTGCCTTCAATCCAGGATTACCTCGTTCGATTACGAAAGCTGTAATACCATGACTATCTAATAAGTCACCTGTACGAGCAAGTATTACTGACACATCACTTGAAATACCGTGAGTGATAAAATTTTTAGTACCATTCAATACATAATGATCTCCATCTTCAACTGCCACACAACCCATACGCATAGCATCAGAACCAGTATTTGCCTCCGTTAACCCCCATGCTCCTATCCATTCCCCAGTTGCTAATTTGGGCAACCATTTCCGTTTTTGTTCTTCATTTGCGAAACCTAATATATGCCCCGTACATAGCGAATTATGTGCTGCAACAGAAAGTCCAATTGAACCACATACTTTAGCAATTTCAACAATTATAGATACATATTCTTGATATCCCAATCCAGATCCACCATATTTTTCAGGTACTAAAACACCTAAAAATCCATGGTCTCCTAATTTTTTCATTAAATCAATAGGAAATATTTGAGCTTCATCCCATTCCATCAAATTTGGACGTATATGTGTTTCAGCAAATTGTTTTGCACTTTCTTCTATAAAACCTAAATTTTCAACCTGTTCAGCTATCATTTACTTAATTTATTTGGTTAGTTTGACTATTATTAGCCACAGTTAAGGATGCACAAAATACGTATAATTATCATCATTCTAAAATAATAATTTTTAAAGAAAATATTATTTAAAGTTTCAACTTTTCCAACTATTCCAAATCATCTATAGACTACCTAGTACGCAAAGATGTTTTCTTATTAAATTCTGCTGTTTTAATTCCTTTATCGTCCTTTAATAATTTTAAAAAATCTTCAGGTTTTATTAATTCTGTATTATACGTTATCAAATAATAGTTAAGTCCTGGAGCTATTTTTTTAATTAATCTCACACCAATACTTTTTTTGGATTCCAACCATCTTTTCATTTGCAATCCAGGTACAGGATCAATAATTACTTGGTCGTAGATCATCAACACTTTCGGCTTTTTAGTATTATTAACAGATCCATCAGGTGCACTTTTTATCATTTCCCATTCACCAGCATCTGCAATTCTTTCTAACATAAATTGCAACTGTTTCAATGATTCAGGACGAGTTTCTTTTCCTGATATTAGTTTTAGACCTTTCCCATTATTATATCCAATTTTTATCATTGGTAAATCCGTTATTTTACTTTTATATTCAGTATCAAACTTAGAAAAACCAGATAAACCAAATGCATCTTCAAGGCCATCCATCTCTTCAACTGTAAGCTTTCTTTTATATATCCCTTGCTTATCAGTATTAATCCTACCTTCAAAAGTTGCAATGCCATTCTGACTGATAGATAAAGTGAATACTGGACAACGACCAAAGCATACTCCCTTAGTCAATTCAAAACGAGTATCAGTTTCATTAATTTTTACAATTCCTTTTTTGCTTTTACAGTTTTGAAAAACCAAAACTATAAAAAACACTAAAACTCCTATTATCAATATATTTTTCATCATTATTATTTTTATATTTTCAGAAACAAATATATCTTTTTTTATTGAAACTTGTTGATGGTTTTTATTATTTGCAGAGTATGAGAAGGCAAAACAACGACGGATATTGACCATTCATTTCACTTTACATTTA
>JAZGFO010000193.1:0-18526 GCA_036479655.1 Saprospiraceae bacterium | reverse complement strand
CTTTGCATCAAGATATGTATATCCCGCCCCAAAAGACCATCCATCAAGATTTTGATAATTGACCTTAGCTTCAACTCCTTGCATTAATGCTTTATTGAGGTTTACAACCATATAAAGCAGATTTTCTGTCGGTGCAGACAGCCTTAAATATGATATCAAATTTGTATAATCATTATAAAACAATGCTACATCAAAATTCCAATTATCATTTAGTTTTACTCGATTCCCTATTTCTACCGAGAGGTTTAGACGTTCTGATTCTAATTTTGGATTTGGCGTAAACCTTAACCCTCCTCCCTGTTCAAATTTTATAAATCGTTCTCCTATCGAGGGTGTTCGAAAAGCTTGAGATAACAATACCCTACTTGCTACTTTGTCATTCCATTTATATATTGCAGAAAGTTTAGGGCTAACATTCCCATCAGAATATTCATCTACTATGCTATAATAATCATAACGAACACCTAAAGTAGCTACCATTTTAGCTCCAATTTCTATTTCATCTTGTATATATGCCGCAAGATTATAAGCATTGTGTTTTCCATATAATAATGTATCGGGAACTCCATCTGTAATGTCATATTGTGCATCAATTCCTCCTATAAATTGGTGACCATTATCTGTATATAAATCTATTTGACTTACATTTCCAATTCGTTGCGCTTCTATATGCTCAATAGGTACAATTTGACTTGTTCCAATATTTACATTAGTACTATCATTTTGAGGATTATCATTGAATATGAATGTTGATTTATTTCTATAGTAATAAAATCTACTAGAATATTTCGTCTTTCTATTAGCTATTGCTTGATAATATAGGTCAACATTTATTTCACTCCTTTTTTGACTATCATCTTTTCTATAATCGGCGACTTCGTAAGCGTTAAAAGCACTTAACCAAGTTGCAGGAGTGTCATTTTTTATCATATTATAGCTTGCAGACATTTGAATACTCCGTTGTCCACTTAATTGATACTTAAATTTAGTATAGGTATTAAAAAGATTGTACGATGATTTTTCTCTATGTCCATCAGTGTCTCTTAATGATGTATCAAACAAATAACTAAATCTACCTTTTTTACCACTTCTTGCCAAAGCTACAGTATAAAAATCACTGTATTTTTCGTAACCTGTTTTCCTACTTATTGGGTTTTGAATTCCATATTCAACATGAACAGTTGTACTTGGTTTGGTCTGAGGCGATTTAGTAATTACTTGAATCACACCACCCATTGCACTTGATCCATAAAGCGAACTATAAGCACCTTTTACAACTTCAATATGATCAACAGAATTGAGGGGCACCAAATTCCACAATGCACCTCCAGATTCTGGGCTTATGGCTGGTCTTCCGTCAATCAATAATAATACTCGATTGCCTATTCCTCCTCCAGCTACTTCAGATGCACCTCTTATAGATACTGCCTGAACATTTGCATTGCTCGATCTTGTAACTGTTATACCATTCAACCCATCTAAAGCTTGATCAAAAGTCTTTAAGTTTTTTTCTTTGATTTGTTGTGCCGTTATTAGCTCCGTACTAGCAGCAGCAAGATTTATATGCCTTTTGTTTCTAGATGCAGTCACAAAAACTTCTTCAACATCAATAGATACTGGTTTTAACAATATTTTTAGAAAGCTATCGAAAATTGGTGGATCTTGATGATCACCTATGACAGTTGTTACTGTCTTGTTATTATAACCCAAATACGAAATTGTCAGATGGTAAGTGCCTTGACTTATATTCTGAAAAGAAAATTTTCCATCCTTATCGGTAAACGTCCCCTCTGTATCGCTGATAGCAACATGAGCAAATGGCAAAGGGTCATTGAATTTTTCATCAACAACGACCCCATGAATTTTACCATTTTCAATAGTCTTTTCAGTTTGTGCCAATACATTAGCACTAATAAAAAGAAAAATCAAAATTATATTTATAGTCTTATATATATGCACAATTTACTGATACCAAGAATTTACAAAATCAAAATCAGCTTTAAAATTGATTTCTTTCTCTTCTCCTTCTTCTAAAGTTATACTTATTGGTGCAGGATAATCAAAAATTGTCATTACTGTTGGACCAGCTTGAATACGTAAAACAATACCGTGGCTAATATCAGCAGGATTGTCAAAATGAACACCTAATGTAGCTGTTTTCTTTGTAGGATCTTGAACATTATCTTTTCTAAAACCTAATGCAAGTGAAGAATAAGTACCTGCTTCTACTTCTATTTCGTAATCAAATGTTGTTTTTCCTTCTTCAAAATTAAAAATTATTGGATTCTGAGAATTGTAAGGTGCTCCTACTGCATAAGTTCCGCCTAAAGACCCTGCTGCAAAAAAATCATCTGGAATTTCTCCCCAACCTGATAAAGGATCTAAACTGAATTCTGGAAAAATAGTCAATTCTACAACTCCACTATCTTGCCATGTATTCCATAAATCAACATTGTCAACTGTGATCGAACCAAATATCTTAGTCTTTTTTTCTTCTTCATCTTTACAACTAGTAAAAGTAATCGCAAACCCAACTACTAGCAAAAGAATTAATTGGTATGTAAAACGGTATTTTGAAAACATAATTCGTATTTTTTGTTTAATTATTTAATAGTACAAAATTATATTTTATTGTATTACCATACCAGCGTTTGGACGAATATGACATTATTATTACAAAAGTATAAGGATCTAAAACCAAAAAACTATTTAAGTAAGCTAATAAATTAGTATGCTTGGTGTCACTAATTAACATAATATACCAATTATCAAGTGACAAATACTTCCTCAGCATCTATTCCCAAATTGATCAAACTTTTACAAAATTCTTTAGTGTAACCATGATTTACAAATACTTTTTCAGCGTTTGTAGATTGGACAGCATCTAATAGTTGATTATAATCAGCATGATCACTAAGTTCAAATTCTTTATCAAATCTTGTGTCCTTTATATTCTTACCTATCCATCCTGAGGCGATTGCTACTGATTGTTTTTGAAATCTAAAAGTCCAGCTAGAAAGTGCTATAGGTGGTGGAGCAATTACAAGCGCCCCTTTGTATATTTTCGATTTTTGTTTTTGAGTCACTCTTGTTGTATTGGCCAATAAAATACCTTGTCTTCTGATTACTTCGTTAATATTTTCGATGGATCCATGTGTAAATACCTTACCAATACTATGATCTACTCCATTGATTATGCGTTGTGCTTTTCCTAATGCATATGCAGCAATAATAGAGACTCTATCTTGAGCAATATTATTGCGCCACCATAGATTAATGCTGTCAAAAATAACCTCATCTGATTGCCAAGAAAATTCTGGTAGTCCAAAAGTAGATTCTGTTATGAATGTATGACATTTGACAGATTCAAAGTTTTCTGATAGCTTGTCTTTTGTCAATTTGTAATCCCCAGATACAACCCATATTTCTCCTTTGTATTCTATTTTTATCTGAGCTGACCCAATAATATGTCCAGCAGGGTAAAAACTAAATTGTACGCCATTAACAGTAATTGATTCCCCAAAAGATACTCCACTAATGTTTGTGTGGGAGCCCATTCTATATTTTATTACCGGTAATGCACTATGGGTACACAAATATGATTGATGACCATAGCTAGAATGATCTGCATGACCATGTGTGATAAATGCTTTTGAAACGGGGGCAATTGGATCGATATACACATCTGCTAAGGGAACATAGAATCCTCTATCTGTAAACGTAACTAATGGTTGTGATTTCAAGATATTAATCTTTATTGAGCTTATATGATGATAGCATATATGCGCCTAATATAGCTGGTATGACAAGATTAATAAACCATAATGAAAATGTAGCTGCAAGAATCCCAATGACATTATCAGTAAAATATGACCATAGGAAAATTGCCATTTCTCCTCTTGCTAATACAGAAAATGCTGGCGGTAATGGTAAATTTGATTGTAAGAAAAATATTGTTCCTACACCCATTATTGCCACCCATATCTGATCAGTAACACCAAAGAAATATAGTAACAATACGTATTGTGCTAAGTAAACTGTATATCTAAAAAATGACAATCCTAATATTCTAATTAATGTTGAGGTATCTAGTTTGTCAAAAGCTCTTACATTAGATCTTACTTTATTTACCCATTTATAATCAGGAAGATAAGCCAATAATCCATCAATCAAATCAAATTTAAAATAGATAAGAAGCATTACAAAAATAATACTTACACTTATAGTCAATAATGATATGAAAACTCCAGATTGTAAATCCGTGAAATGCTGCACAAAAATAAGCGTAAAGGCAAGTCCGAGACCAATATTTATAATATTTTGTCCAATGCTAGAGATTAGATTTGCTAATATTGCCTTTGGTCTATTTTCTGGATGAATAGAAATTAGTTTGCCGCCATATTCTCCAATTCTGCCAGGAGTCATAATAGCAAGGCTTACACCCGCCATTACAGATTTAAAAGCATCATTGTAATTAATTTTTTGAAATTGATCTACCAGAACTTTCCATTTGATAGTTTCAAATCCCCAGTTGATTGGCATTAATAAAACTACTAATAAAAATATACCAAAACCAGATTTAGATAATGATAACTCAAACTGTGCCCATAATGAATAAATATCATTTTGGACCCAAAGTTGAAAATATAGTATTGCACCAAAAACAACCAAAAAAATGGCTTTAATAAGTGGAAAAATCCATTTACCATTAGATTGTATTATTTTGTAAGCGCTTTGAATCATATATTTTATATAAAAAACCTAAAAGTAGCATTAGAAATAGAAAAAAAACCAATTTGATTTAAATTTTTACGATTTCACACCTAAAAATAGAATTAATTGCAGTTAATTTGTGTAAAAATAGATAAAACAAGCTCAATTATGGGAGGAAATAATCACGAATACGGAAAAAAAGGCAGTTGCTTAGGTAAAGGCATCATTGGATTAGTAATATTTTTATTATTACTGATATGGATATATTGGAAAAACCAAACAGGTATTCCACACTAAATAAGACTAATAAAAAAGAATATTAAAAAGCTTTAGCATATTGCTAAGGCTTTTTGTATTTTTGAATTGAATAAATAAAATGGATAAACTTACACTTCACATAGAGACATTGATATTTGTAGCTGAGCAGTCACTGACTGTTAAAGAAATCATCAATTGTCTCGAAGTGCAAATGGATACTAAATTTAAAAAAGATGTTATTGTAGATGCAATTTCTCAATTATCAGAAAAATATCAAAATGATGATTTTGCAATAGAAATAATTGAAATATCTAATGGGTACAGATTTATGACCAAAGGAGCTTATTATAATACTGTAGCTACTTATCTCAAACAATCTACTAAGAAAAAACTTTCTAAATCAGCCTTAGAAACATTGTCCATTATCGCTTACAAACAACCCGTTCCAAAAAGTGAACTGGAACAAATAAGGGGTGTCAGCTGCGACTATAGTATCCAAAAGTTATTGGAAAAAGAATTGGTAGAGATAGCTGGAAGAAGCGAAGGACCAGGAAGACCATTGTTGTACGCCACTTCTGAAAAATTCATGGACTATTTTGGTTTAAAATCGATTGCAGATCTTCCAAAAACTAAAGATATAGTAACTGTAGAAAATGAAATTGGAGAAATACCAATTGAAATCATGGAAAAAATACCTCAAATATTACCAATCTCGTCTGCTGAAGAAGAATAATTAAAATCATGTCAAAAATACTTGTTAATCGTGTAGTAAATAGTGGTCTCATTACCGTAAATCTTGAAGAAATGTTTCCCAAAGAGGAAATGATCAATTTTGATTTAAAAAACTATCTGTTTAAAGAATTGGTGCTAAAAGAAAAAGATTTTAGAGTTGCTCTCAAATTGCATGATTGGTCAATCTACCAAGATAAAATAGTACTAATATACTGTAGTAATAATGCAATCATACCTTTATGGGCATATATGTTGGTCACAACTCATGTACAACCTTTTGCCAGTGATATATATGTAGGTAATCAAGAAGCCTTCTTGACATCTTACTATCATAACAAACTAAATCTATTACCTATAGAAAACTATATCAACAAACGGATAGTAATAAAAGGATGTACTAATAAACCAGTGCCAGCAGGAGCTTATCAAGATTTGACAAGAAAATTACTTCCTGTAGTAAAGAGTATCATGTTTGGAGAGCCCTGTAGTACGGTGCCTATATATAAGAAGAAAAAAGGGTGAATGAGGTTTTTTTTATTGCGATGTCAGCGAGAAATCAAATATAGTATTTCAATATAAATCCGCCCCCAAATGCTAACAAATAAAAGCAAACTATTATTTATCATATTTAGTATTATTTTTCTTTTCTCTTGCAATAATAGTGAGTCTAAAAAAATAAAAGAAATAAACGATAATTATTTGTCAAGTATCAAAATGTTACTTATTCCTTCAGGGACGCTATATATGGGTGGTAATAATATCCAATCTGATCCCAATGAGTATCCAAACCATGAAATAGAATTATCCAGTTTTTATATGGATGAATCGGAAGTAACTAATAAAGAATTTAAAAAATTTATTGATGAAACTGGTTACATAACTATAGCAGAACGAAAAATAGATTGGGATGAAATGAAAAAACAACTCCCACCCTATACGCCACGACCACATGATAGTATAATGGCTCCTGGCGCATTGGTTTTTGCAGGTACCACTGGACCAGTATCATTTAATGATCCCAACATCTGGTGGAAGTGGACTATCGGGGCAAGTTGGCAACATCCAGAAGGACCAAAAAGCGACATCAAGAAAAAAAACAATCACCCTGTTGTACATATTGCATGGGAAGACGCCTCTGCATATTGTAAATGGGCTAAAAAAAGATTACCAACAGAAGCAGAATGGGAATGGGCAGGAAGGGGTGGAATTGAAAAAATGATATACCCTTGGGGAAATGAAAAAGTGGATGAAGGAAAAGTAAAAGGTAATTTTTTTCAAGGGCTCTTTCCTTATAAAAACACTACAAAAGACGGCTATCTTACTACAGCACCAGTAAAATCGTTTTCACCTAATGGTTATGGTCTTTATGATATGGCAGGTAATGTATGGGAGTGGTGTAATGATTGGTATGATGTGGAGTATTATTCAAAAAAGAGTGCTCGTAATCCAAACTCAACTGGACCCTCAAAAGCATACAATCCAATAGCGCCCTATCAACAAGAACGAGTCGTTAGAGGTGGTTCTTTTTTGTGTAGCGAGGAGTATTGTTCTGGATATCGAAGTGCCCGTCGAATGGGATCAACACCTGATACTGGGCTTAATCATACTGGTTGTAGATGTGTAAGAGACAATACTCAATAAATATTGGGTCTATGTTGAATTCATTACTGATAAAATATGATATTTTTTCACTTTCTGTCTTTAAAGTAGATTCCCAACATTCCTATTCCTAAAAGAGAGAGTGTAGCAATAAACCATGGGAATGAAGTTTTCAACTCAAGAGGTTTGTCATCCCCATAATAAACAAATCCTGCCCAATAATAAGGGTGTTTAAATATTTGTGGGGCGTTCTCTACATATTCTCTTTTAGCTTGTGCCAGAGCTGTGGATTTACCCAATCCTTTTTTAATATTATTATAATAAATAGACATTAATTGAGTAGTTGAATTATCATTTACGGGCCATAAGCTTATGAGTTGGTTTGGACAATTGGCATATGCAAATGCTCTTCCCAGACTAGCTACTCCTTCACCATCTTGAATCTTACCTACTCCAGTGTTACATGCACTAAGCGTGACCAAATCAGCATTAAGATCCATGTTTGCAATTTCGTAGGCGTATAGAATACCATCTTCTGTACTTGAAGAGTCACTATAAAAATATAGTCGAGAATTATCAGGATTACTATGATTGACATAACCGTGGGTAGCTAAATGAAGAATATTACTTTTAGGAGCAAATTGTTTAAAAACTTCTTCTGTAGCTTTGTCTTTTGCATAAGTAGTGCCGCCTAATAAAGATTTTATAGTCGAAATTTCTACGGCAGACTCCGGCAAATAATTTAAATTGTTTCTAAAAACATCCTCTCCTGCATAAGACCCATCTACATAAAGTGATTTTTGATTTTCTAATTCAAAAACAGGAGCCATAGCAAGAAGATTTGTTTTATTGTGATCTCTCTTACGTTTATTCTGTTGTGTTGCTGAATACTGGTATGCAATAGTATGAGTTGAAATTATTGAAGAATTGGTTGTTGGGTTTATAAGTAATTCGAAAGGAATTAATCCAAGTGATCCATCTGTGACTATGTTGATAAATGTCGTATTGATATTAAATGGTTGTATTAGCTTCTCATATAATATTTTAGCATTTTTAATATAAAGACTTGGAGAATTCTTAGTTTTTACTTCTTTTAAAAAAATCGATATCAATGAATCAATAGTTTTGGTTTTCGCAATTTTTTTAAATTCATTATATTCAGAATTTATCAGTATCCCATAAATATATTCCTCCCCTTTAAAATAAGAAAGGAGTGATTCGTTAGCTTTTACATTAGTAGCGTATTTTTTCAAATCAGTGATGGGATAATCATATACTAAATCAAAGTAATTCGGGTATTCAATTTTCATCATTTTTATTATATCATAATAATTGCCTTTTGTGCGATTAAGATTTTGTAAACAATCAACAAGTTCCTGACCTTTAAGTTTGTTACACTTGTTTTCAAATAAAGCAATAGAATCTTCAAGTATCATTTTATTATCAATTAGATAATTCGGTACACCTAATGTTTTTTCACTATCTACACTGCCAATTTTTTCAAAGAGTAATGCATTTTTACTTCTTTCTAAGATAGAAAATGCATTATAAATTGCTTTTCCATCTTTGGAATGGTCGTGTCTTGCGTGATAAACCATCATCAAATTTTCATATAACGCTCTGTTATTTTTAAAAGAAATCATCCGTGATTTTGGATCATCAAGTTGATATTTAGTAAAATTTATTATTGAATCTGCGATTTCAGCTTTTCGTTCTATGACCAAATAATCATTTTCATTTTTTGAGTCAATGTACCTTTTTGTAGCAGCATTTATATCAATAGATAACGGAATTGTGAGTGCCAAAGGAGAGGATAAATCAGAAAATTGAAACGCTTTTTGTGCTTCGTAATTTATAGAATTATAAGCTAAGTTTACGTATCGAGTTGCTTGATTTATTCTGTTCATTTTGATATTTAACTTTGCAAGACTGCAATATAATTCTGTCAAATTAGGGTCGTTTATATCCTTGGCCAATTCCCGTATTTTAAGTGCTTTTTCTAAGTTGATATTTGCTTCGCTCATATTCCCCATTTTGAAATGTACAATACCAATTTTTTGCAAAATCTCCCCTGTATAATAATGATTGTCACCGAAAAGTTTTCGTGCTAAGTGTAACGATTGTTCGTTTTTATCCAAAGCTATTTTGTATTCTTTTTTCTTTAAATGAATTTCGGCTTCACTCAATAACAAAGATCCCATTTCTTGAGACTCAGGGCCCATAGTATTTATGATAATTTTATGTACTTTGTCAAAATATGATAATGCTTCATCTAAATATCCTAATTGCATATTACTTACACCCAAATTACCATAGTCACTTAGCATCCTGGGGTCATTTTCTCCATATATTTTAAGTTTTATCTCAGTACTTTTTATCATATGGTATCTTGATCTACCATAATTTCCTAAATGAAAGTAGGCAACTGCAATAAGTGTATTGGTCGCCATAATCTTAGATGAATCTTTATTTTCATTTACTATGGGTAATAATTTATTCGCTATATCTATAGACTCCTTCATTCTATTTGTTCGAGCATAAATGGTTGCTTTAGTGTACAATAGCGCTTGGTTTCTTTTTGATTTTAGTTTCTCTTTGGCTAACGATTTAATTAATTCCGCTGCTTCATCCAAAGTAGCTATGCTTTCTTCAAAATTTTTATTCAATCTTTGGACTTGACCTTTCTTTATCAACAAATCAACTATATCTACTTTGTATTTATTTTGATTTTGTGACAATCTCCTTATCGCCTTACTACATTCATTGATACCTGTATTTATTTCTGTTAACTTTGTTAGTGCTTTTGTATTTAGTAATACATTTTTACACAATAATGAGTCAAGACTATGATTATCATAAATGAAAGACATGTTACTATCTGTTAAATCTCTACTGCGTCTATATTGACCTAATTCCATCCAACAAAATCCTTCTAAGTAAGATGTTTTTAATTGAAAATAAGGTGTCGAATATAATTTATTCTTTTTGAGATTTGTAATTATTTGTAATGCTTCTGTATGTAACCTGACTTTAATTAGGCTATCTATTTTAATAAAATCTCTTTCTTGAGCAACGGATTTTTTATTAAAACATAGTAAGACCAAGAGGACTATTGTTAAAATTATATATTTTTTTAAGCTCAACATATTTGTTTAACTATTTATTTGCACTGTAAAATAGTTATTTTATCGTAATAGAGGTATGTTTAATACTTAACAACTAAAAAAATTATAATAAGCAATTTAAAGTTCCTAATCCAGTAAGCACATAAGACTATTTATCTGTACTTTCTATTTTAAGACCACCATTGCCTTCTAATACAAAACCTGCCCAATAATAAGGATGGGAATATTGCGAATTTTGTTTTAAGCTATGTTTCGCCATTTTAAGCGATTGACTTGCAGAGTTGGCCTTACTAAAATTTTCATGAAAATTAATTAACAATTCTGCTGTAGAGGCTTCATTGACTGCCCAAAGTGACTTAATAACCGTTTGAGCACCAGCGGCGAGAAAATCTCGAGAAAGTGAAAATGTGCCTGCTCCAAATTCATATACTCCACTCCCACTATTACAAGAACTCAATATTACTAAACTGTTGTTTAATTTTCTATTTTTAATCTCAAATGCAAACGATTTTGCAGGTTTTCCTTTGCTATCTCGGACCATCATATAATTATTCAACATATTATCAGGATTAGAAAACGAATGTGTAGAAAAATGTAAAATGTCAGAATCTAGATGTTTAAAAATAGTTGACTTTGTAAATTCTTCTCCCTCAAATACTTTGGATTTGGTGTATAAAGAATCTATTGCACTTATTTCTATCCTGCCCAAAGGCAATTCTGTAAATATTCTTTTACTTCTGTCTGTTAAAGTATGATCACTAGAAAAGCCAAATAAATTGACCTTTATTGGATGAGAAAAAGAAGGAACCTCATTATTTAATACTTCTGTACTATGACTGTAAGAAATAAAATATTTGGTATCAAAACTTTGATTTTCTGTATCAACCAACGCACCAAAAGGTAACTCATTCAGTACTTGATCAGGTATTATTACTACATTTTTATATGATTCAACTATAAATGGCTCTACTAGTCTTTTATACAAATAGTTGGAATTACTATTGAGCTTAGTCGTCTCTTTATTACATTGTTTTAAGTCTTTTATTAGTATATTTAGTACACTATCAATAGGATTCTTTTCTGTTTTTTGTATATAAAATGTGTCTGGATTGTAATATGTGATATAATAATTTTCGTATCCTCCAGAAAATTCAATTACTTGAGTTTGGCTTTCTTTCAAATTTTTTTTCAATTTTTCGTATCCAATAACACTATTAGTTATTTTAGATTTTTTTACAGCTTTTTTACCCTCAAATAGCTTTGAAAGACTTTCATAGTTTAGATATAATTCTCGATAGATAGTGGTATTATCTAAGATTGTATCACGATAATTATTTGTTAAAAGCTCCATGCTGTCGATGCTTTTTATTGTATTTTCAAAAACAACTTGTTCATCATTATCCAAAGCACTATTTGCCCAAGCATTTCTTTTATATGCAAGATTTAATCTCTTTTTCTTTCCATTTTCTAAGAATGAATAAATCTCTTTTTGATAAGGCCCCAAAGAATACTCTTTTTGGAATATATAAAATAATTCTAAAAAATCAATTAACATCTCTTGATGTAAATCAGCATAATGTAGGTTGCCACTACTGAATGATTCATTAAAACAATCTATAGTAAGATTAATGAATTCTAAGGATTTATTTAAATCATCCTTCTTTGATGAAATTTTAAATAAATTCATTTCATATTTATATTGTAATCTAAGAATTAAATATTCTAAAGAATTGTCTAAAGTGGAACAATTCTTTAACAAAACATCTAAATATAACCGAGCAGAATCAAGTTTTCCTACAGAGCTATAAAGAGATACTAAGTAATTGAGATCATACAAACTTTTTTCACATGATTTTCTATTTGATTTGAAATTCTTTCTAAAGTAGATTGCTGCTTGTTCGGTGTTTTCTAGCATAAACCCAAAATTAGTATTTATTAACCTATTAAATCGTGGAGCAAATTTATTTTTTATAATTATGTCTTCATATACTTTTGGGTCATCATGGCTTAAACTATAATGAGTACAATACAAATGGAGACATTTAGCATATCGAAATTTTGGATGAGCATCATCTAAGGGGAGCATTGATTTATTAATAAAAAATAGTGGTAATTCATTATCATCAAATTCTCGAATTGCATTTACTGCTAAAGCAATATTGACATCAAACAAATCCTCATTCGACAATTTAAGTTGCTTTGATATATAATATGCATAGTAAGCTGTACAAAACGACCTATTGATCTCATTCTGCTCTCTTAACTTTCTTGACTTTTCTACCAATAACTTCATATAAAAAATAGAAGACTCTTGCTTTCTTTTTTCAATTTCATATAAGAGTTGATCTATATATTGATAATCATAATTCCTTTGGTTTTGTAAATTATTAATTTTTGCAATTGCAAAGCATTGAAATTCTTTTGAGAAAATATCATATTTTTGCATCGCCTTCTCGATATCTTCAAAAATTTTAGCAGCATCAATATACTTTTCATTACGAAAGAGCCATAGGGCAACAATAAGCTTTGATAAACAATTTGTTTCTCCTTTAAGAGGTGTAACAAGAGAATCACAATATCCATAATCTTCAATACATTGGAGAGCTTCTAATTGACGAGAAGTAAATACCTGATTGGTTTCAAAAACTTCAGATTCACACCCAAAAAACATGATTACAAAAAGAAGAAATATGTATTTCATTAAATCAAAGATAAAATATTAATCTATATCAATTTTAGATGATAATATTTTAATTTTCTATACTCTTTTAAGGCTTCCATAGAAATTCCATAATCTTTTAAGCTTTCAATAATTTTATTAGCTGTCCCTAAACCTTTTTCTCTGATATAAAGAAGTAAAAGTTCACTATATAATCTGATAGAAGATGAAACATATTTTTTGGATGCCTCCAAAAATTCTTTTCTACGTTTATCACCTGCGTTCCAATTTTTTACTTTTTCTTCCTTCATGATATGTTCGATCATGTCAAAATATTTTTCAATGTTTGGCAAGATAGATTTTTGAGTCCTATCTATAAGATCCTCATGTAATATACCCACTAATTCCTGTGCTATTTTTTCTATACCCTGTTTCTTAATAAAGTTCTCAAATTGGATAACAGAAGGTATACATTTTTGAGTCATCAGGCAATAAACAATCTGGGAAATACCTTCCACATCCTCAAAGTTATATACACCTGAACTATAAATAGTTCTATTGAATGTGGGAAAAAAATTATATCCTATTTCTCCAACTTCATTAGGCGCATCTACATCAGAACACAATATCAAATGATGATCTATGTCAAGAAAAAAACCACCATCTCCCATTATATTGTACTCTCCGTCATAATCATATTCGCCTTCACGGATATTTGTATGATAAGGAAAACCACTTGCTCGTCTTCGTTCATCTCTAATTTTGTGGGCAATTCCGTGAAGCATTTCATGCAATAATGTAGAAAACCCTATATCGCCAATATGATTGCTATCAACTATTACTAAGTACTTAATTCTTTCATTAACAACAGGTGTTTGAAGTACTTTTTGACCACCACAAGTCAAATGAATTTCAAAATCTGGATCATTATCATTATCAACTAATCTAAAATTATAATCCAAACTGTATAACTTCATAAAATGATTAAGCACAATCATTATCTCAGAATCAGAAAGCAATCTTGAATTAGGGATAGAACAATTGACATCATTCCTTAATATAGAACAAGAAAAATCTATATGATTTGATCTAAACTCCGTAAATTCAATATTAGAAATATAACCAATATAGTTAAATACCCAAAATATACGAATACTTGATTTTCTGAAATATCCATGTATTGTCTCTTCTCCTAAAAAATAGAATTCTTGATTTTCATAGATTTCATTGTAATCAAGATTTACAAATCCTCTGCTAATTCACATGTTTAACTATATTTCCTTCAGACCTTAGTAGTACGATATGTCCGTTTCGAAATTTTAACCCTACAAATAATATCATAATCAATGAGTATGATTTTTATTAAATTCTATAACCAAAGGATACGACTCACCATTTAAAGTTATTATTTTTTCAATTTCATTTTCATACAATGGAATTATATAATAATTTATATTACCATCATAGTTGCCTACTTCAAACCAATACTTTCTTGCCATATCTGGCCGCATAGTTCTATGATGCTTTGGAATTAGATCCCCTAAAACATAATTAGTTCCATTATAAGTTCCTGAGCGTGCCTCCTCACTATTTAGTATAACAATATGGCCTCTCTTATGTTGATGCTGTGCATTTTCAACATGTCCATCTTTTTAATAATTCAAGGTCTTCTAATAATGCCCTAAATTGTTTTAAAATGTTTTCTAATTTTTGATTAAAAGGAGATGATTCACTAAATTTTGAATTCCTATTATCTTGAAGCTCATTTGGATTACTCATGTTATTATTTTTTTTCAATTAAAATTATTTAAACTCACTCATATTTTAAAACACAATCCCAATGTACAAAATAACATATTTAATATACGTAAACATTTACCAATGGTATCAAATACTTGGTTAACTGTATCTTTTAGAGAATAAGTGGTATTTATTCCTACATACTATAGTGCAATTATATCTTGAAAAAGTTACCCTTGATTACAGATTAATTCTATTTTTTAACACAGAATTATAAATAATCTACTTTGTTAAATTGGGTTGGAGGCTCCTATTTTACTATCATAAGAAATGTAATTTAGTCTTTCAATTTAGACTATTTGAGATCGTGGAAAAGCTGCTTAATCGGTGAGCGACAAACATAATAATATCACAAATCCTACATTCAAGTATTACCCTTTATTGGCCAATTGTCCACAAGCTGCATCAATATCTTTGCCCCGACTTCTTCTGATTGTACAAGTTATTCCATAGTCTTTGAGGTGTTGAGCAAACTTATCTATCTTATCTGCATCAGCCTTTACAAAGTCTACCCCATCTATCGGATTATACTCAATAATATTGACTCGAACAGGAAAATGTTTACATAGCTTGACAAGATTTCTAGCATCATCAATTCCGTCATTAAAATTTTGAAATGCAATATATTCGTAGCTAATTCTATTCTTAGTTACTTGATAATAATATCTAAGTGCATCCATGATAGCAGCAAGGTTATTATGCTCATTGATAGGCATTATTTCATTTCTCTTGTCATCATCGGCAGCATGTAGTGATAATGCAAGATTTACTTTACTGGCATCATCAGCCAATTTTTTAATCATTTTTGCGATCCCAGCTGTACTTATAGTTATTCTTCGAGCTGACATATGTAGTCCCTCAGGAGAAGAGATATGCTCAATACTTTTCATCACATTTTTGTATGCAAGTAATGGTTCTCCCATACCCATATATACAATATTGGTCAATGGCAATCCATAAGTATCCATACAGAGCTTATCGACCATAGCTACTTGGTCATAGATTTCACCAGGGTCTAAGTTTCTTAATTGTTTCATTTGACCGGTAGCACAAAACTTACAGGTGAGGCTACAACCAACTTGTGAAGACACACACACTGTAAATCTTTTATCTTTTTCTACAGGAATAAGAACGGCTTCTATAAAATGTCCGTCATACAATTGATATCTAATTTTAATAGTACCATCATTCGATTTTTGGACAACATCTTCTTTTAATGCCCGAATTTCAAAATCTGTATTTAATTTATCTCTTAGAGTTTTACTCAAGTTAGTCATCTCATCGATAGAGACTATAGACTTTTGCCACAACCAACTATAGATTTGTTTAGCACGAAATGCAGATTCCTTGATTTCGATCAAATAATCTTTTATCTCATCTCTTGATAATTTCCGTATATCCGTTTTTACTAATTCCACCTCACAAAGGTATAATTTTTTAAACTGATATATTTATAAAACTGAAAGTCTCATTTTATAGACCTAATATAACAAATTGTAATAATTTAAAATTTCAACTAATGACCAATAACAGGGAAAGGTAGAATACCAATTAGTGACGTAAATCGTCTCAAAATGACAATTTTAAGCTTCATCTAAATATATTTTTAATATACTCTAAATATATTGACAATTCCGTACTATTTATTATACACCTATTGTAAAAACTGACTACTTTTGTATTTAATAAAAAAAACATCACATATTATGAGTATTATAGAAATGAAAGTCCCAACTATTGGAGAATCAATAACTGAAGTAACACTATCTCAATGGTTAAAAGGTAACGGAGAATTTGTGAAAATGGACGAACCAATATGTGAATTTGAATCTGATAAAGCTACATTAGAGTTTCCAGCTGAAGCAGAAGGAAAACTGATCTATGTAGCAGCAGAAGGAGATGACTTAGAAATAGGTGCTCTTGTAGCAAGAATAGATACTAGTGTAAAACCAGAGAAAACTGAAGATACTCCGACTATTGCAACACCTGCAGTAGTAGAAACCCAAGCAGAAACAACACAACAAAAAACGAACTATGCAAGCGGACATCCGTCACCTGCCGCAGCAAAAATACTAAGAGAAAACGATATCAAACCAGAAACTGTCACTGGATCAGGTAGAGACAACAGAATAACAAAACAAGATGCTCAAGCTGCTATAAGCAATAAGACATCAGCTCCAAGTACCTCAACTGCTCCGAGCTCACCGATTGTAGAACCAACAAATACAACTGCCTTTTCTAGAAATACTAGAACTGAAAAAATGAGTAGAATGCGTAGAACAATTGCTACTCGATTGGTATCCGCCAAAAACGAAACGGCAATGCTAACCACTTTTAACGAAGTGGACTTGACAGAAATAATGAAACTAAGAAAAAAATACCAAGAAAAATTTGTTGAAAAGCATGGTGTCAAACTTGGTTTCATGTCACTATTTGCAAAAGCCTGTGCCAATGTACTTTTAGAAATGCCAGCTGTCAATGCAATGCTTGATGGAAATAATGTAGTATATAATGACTTTGTTGACATCTCAATTGCCATAAGTACACCGACTGGATTAGTTGTGCCGCCAGTAAGAAATATAGAATCAATGGATTTTCATAAAATCGAACTTGCTATAAAAGCTTTAGCTATAAAAGCTAGAGAAGGAAGTCTTACACTTGAAGAAATGAAAGGAGGCACATTTACTATTACTAACGGAGGTGTCTTTGGTTCTTTGCTAAGTACTCCTATCATCAATCAGCCACAATCTGCAATATTAGGAATGCATACGATCAAAGAAAGACCGATGGCAGTAGATGGCAAAGTAGAGATTAGACCAATGATGTATCTTGCATTATCTTATGACCATAGAGTAATTGATGGATCTACATCAGTAACATTCTTGGTCAAAGTGAAAGAACAATTAGAAGATCCAGTAACATTGTTGATGAATATTTAAATATAGAATGTCTATCAATATCGTTGGCAAATTTAGGTATGTGATCTACATATATTGATTACTTCATATTATATTTCTCCTTTTTATTGGTATCTTGCTATTATGTTAGCAGGAAAAAAGAAATTAACTTTTGAAAGTATTTGGGAAAGAAAAATTCCGCAATACATAGGCACATATTTTGCAATTGGTTTTGGACTATTGCAGTTTGTTGTCTTTATTACGCAAAGGTATAGCTTAAATGAAAATTTAGTTGATTAATATTTAATTGTTTGGCTCACTTTTGTTCCCGCTTTGATTATATATATTTTCAATAGAAGTTACTTACATTCTTCGATAAAAACTGTACGTAAAAAGTAGCTTAAACCAATCATCTTGCTTAACACCATTATCTCACTGCTATTAGGTCTGTTTTTGTTTAATAATACTAAAAGTGATCTAAAATTTGTTGAGCTTAAAAATGAAGAAGGTAAACTTATTAAGAAATATGTACCATCACTAAATAAGATAAAAACAATTGCAAGTTTTCAATTCGAGAATCTGACAGAAGACTCCGACTTAGATTGGTGGGGAGTTGCTTTTTCTGACCTTTTGCACCACAATCTTAATCAACGTCCAGAATTTTATACGTTTTCCGCATATGGTTTAATATCAATTTATAATGCACTTGGTCTCCAAAAATTTACTATTCCAAATATTGGAAT
>JAZGFO010000192.1:0-4291 GCA_036479655.1 Saprospiraceae bacterium | reverse complement strand
TCATTTCTGACCACTCTCAACTCGCTGATCAATTGGGGGTCAAAATAATAAATCATTGTAATCCTGATTATTCAAATTTCAAGTTGGATCATTATAATTTAAAAAAAATCATCAATAATCTCCTATCAAATGCGGTCAAATATACATTAGAAGACGGTACTGTCACAGTAACTTGCGATTACATCAATGATAATATACAAGTAAAGATAATAGACACAGGTGTTGGAATATCAAGAGATGATCAAGAGAAAGTTTTTGATAGATACTTCCAAACTTCTGACCCAGAAAAAATAGTGCTTGGTGGTACTGGAATTGGATTAGCATTAGTATCAGAACTCGTCAATCTATTGCATGGCGAGATATTACTTACAAGTGCAGTTGGAAAAGGATCAACTTTTACCGTTAATGTTCCTGCAGAAAAAATAAATAACACTATATCTTCGAATACTGATACATTGGTAGTTGAAAATATAGAAGTCTCAGAAAATGAATTATTTTCTGAGATTTTAATTAATTCTACTTTTAACCATACGATAATGGTGGTAGAGGATAATCATGACCTAAGAGAATTCTTAGTAGAAGGACTAAATGTACAATACACAGTGGTCCAATGTAGTGATGGCAAAGACGCATGGGAATCCTTGACATCAGACCTACCTACACCATCCCTAATCTTATCTGATGTAATGATGCCTCGAATGAATGGATTACAACTCCTTAAAGCAGTAAAGTCAATTCCTGAATTACGAAAAATTCCTTTTTTGTTATTAACCGCTAAATCTGGACATGAACATAAAATTGATGCATTGCGTATAGGTGTGGATGATTACATGTCAAAACCTTTTGATACGGATGAACTTCATTTGAGAATTAGTAATTTATTATCATTTTATATACAAAGAGAACCTCAAATATTTAATGATAATTGTGATTCTCATAATGAGGTAAATAGTATAAAAAAAGATTCATGGCTTCTTATTCTCGAAAATGTATGTAGAACCAATATCAACAATCCACTATTATCTGTTGACTTTCTTGCCGATCAAATGCAACTAGGTAGAACCAACTTTTATAAGCGTCTAAAATATGAGACAGGACTAACACCTAATAAATACCTTAAAGAAGTACGCTTACAAGTAGCAAGAGACCTACTCACAAATCAAGATTCAATATCCGTAAAGGATACAGCATTTCAAATCGGAATCCTTGATGTCAATTACTTTTCTAAAATGTATAAAGCGAGATTTGGTAAAAATCCATCTGATGTGTGATTTTGGTGCAAATTAGTTAAAATACATTTTTAGATATCTCTTTTCATTAAATATTTAAGTCTTAAACTTTTATAAAATTCCTTTTAGGAATCCTTTAAATATCTACTTGTGTACGATTTTCATATGCCTCTGTACAATTGTCACGTATCAAATGTTTTTACTTTGCATGATTCCCTCTCATATTTGTAGCGTACTGAAAAACTATAAATATGAAAATTTTTAAAGCACTCAATGGGCCCAAAAATATTGAACCAAAATCAAATATTTTAATCAAAGATACTAAAGGCTATATCTACTATTCTCAGCCTATAGATTACCTTCCTCCTGGCACTTATCTATTGAGTGTAGTACATGGTGACAAACAAATTACCAAACGCATTGAAATAACTTAATACGAACATCAAAGCGAGACCAACATTATAAACCTCGTAAAAATAATAACAATGAAAAGACAATCTATGATATTACAAGAAAAAGGAAAGATAATACCACTTAAGAACGATGCTGTACCTTTTTCTCAGCTATCAAAATTTAGACTTAACAAACTTATGATTTATGAAAAATCAAGTATCCTATTTATCAATTATGATGATATTATTTATTGTCAAGCGAATAGTAATTATACCATCATATTCAAAACTGACAATACAAAAATAATAACTGCCAGATGTCTCAAAGACATTAGTCAAAGTATCAATTCTAATGCATTTTTTAGAGTTCATGCAAGTTATTTGGTCAACATCAAGTATGTCACTGGACTCACTAAAGACACCAACTGGATGATGAACCTAAATGATGTAACAATACCAATAGCAAGGTCTCGATTCGATTCCTTCAAATCGTATTTAAACATAAATTAACCATTGCCAAATAATTCAAAACTAATAAATACTATTCACTATGAAACTTCAATATTATATCTCCGCTATTCTTTTTTTTATTCTTATTAATCAAGGAAATGCTCAAATCGACAATGACAACATTAATTATGATGTTTATGGATCAATTTTTTATTATATACACTCCGCAAATGACGATTCAGGCACAGAACAACAAATTCTTAAAATCTATAATACGACGACTAGTACTAGTGTGTTAATCCATGAGAGAATTAAGGAAGCTAACATTCCAACCAATATAACAACTACTAATCAAGGAGATCAGCTGGGATGTGCAGAAGGGAATAATTCAAATATTGATTCAATAAAACTAACATTCGATGCATGGGAACATGACATTGACCCTGTCTATGTGTTTAATGCAGGTATTGTTTTAGTAGATGATTCACCATGTGGAGCTCCCGCGGCTGAGGTAAATATTATTTTTAGAAACCATAATCCGATGCAGTCAAATTCACTTAATGCTTTTTGTAGCGGAGTAGGTGATCAATCAGGCACTTTTAAATTTGCCTATAGATACACTGCTGGGGACAAGGAGTCTGATCCATTAAATTTTAGTACAATTTCAGATAATACAACCAATACACATATAAATAGAATTAATCTTAATCCTGGATATTTTGGGGCAACTGGGGCATTGTTAGATTATACAAGTACTAAGAATACAGGGGGGTTCAACGGCGCTAATGAAATTTTTTATACTTTCACCATTGACAGTTGCAGAAGGGTGATAATTACTACTAATACGTCACCTATTAATGACTCTCCCCATGTAATGAAATTAGCTCCATATACAGGATCAGCGATGGGTACTATTATTACGACCAGTTCTAACAAAACAATAGATCAATTTTTACCAGCTGGAGATTATATATTTTCGATAGAAGGGAGTCACTCAGCATTAATAACTACAAAAGTACAGGTAGTGGGTTTCAATACGATTGATCCCGGTGCAATTTTATATCAATACTACGATACTACATATCAGGGCTATGTCCCATTACTAATCAACTCAAATGGAGTAGCCATTGGGGATTATTCTGGGACAATTTGGCAACGATCAAGTTCAGGTAATACGGAATCATTTATAGACATTCCAGAGTCCTCTGCTTGGGATTATTATCCTACCTCTAGTGACATATCATTAGGCACCAATGTTTTTCGTCGTAAGGCTTTTCAGGAAGTCTGTTCGGATGAAGATGCTTATACAAATGAAGTGTCAATTTATACATATCCCAAAAATGGATTTGTAGATGGGACGATTAGTGCATCTGGTGGAGGAGGGCCAGTATCTGGAGTGACAGTAACATTGACAAATGTAGATAACATTGAAGGTCTTGGAGGACCAGGAATAACGACGCTGACTACCATGACCAATAACAATGGATATTATTCTTTTTCTGATTTTTATGTAGGAAATGCCCCAAAAAATTGGAAAGTCACTCCAACATTAAGTGACCATGATTTTTCTCCAAGCTCCAATACTTTTTCACTCCATATATCTAACACGCCTAACACTTCACAAAAAATAGATGTTGACTTTACAGATCTATCTTCCTTTACGTTTTCTGGAAAAGTAACTAATGTAAGTTCCTCTAATTGTGGTATGGCTGGTGTGGTTATATATAGAGAATTTGATGGTAATGGTTTTTTGCCTATTGATACAACAGACGAAAATGGAGACTATTCTATTGCCATTTTGAATATTGGGAATTGGAAAATAAAACCCATATTACCAGGGCATACATTTACTCCTTTGCAATTTAATGGTTATATTGATGGCGATAAAACTAAAGATTTTAGTGATGTTTCAACTAAATCATTGACCGTAAAACTGAGAGGAGGCTGTGATCGATTTATAGGGACAGGAAAGATTAGAATAAAAGATACGATAACCAATACTTGTTTTGATTTTACAAATGAAATTATAGATAACGAAGGTGAATTAGTGATTAACCTTCCAGCCAAACCTTTTGAAATCGAGTTAACCTCTTTTTCCAAAGTTGATGGCGCAGATCAAAATATTTTTAATGCTCCAGCCATCCTCAATTATTTTGATTCTCAAATTATACGTATAGATCTTACTTACAAGGATACTATACTCGAATTGACATATCATCC